>NZ_DASQNA010000001.1 GCF_035645195.1 Paenibacillus sp.
ATCGCCGCCGTTGAGCTCGTCGTTGCCGTCATGGCCTTTCAGCACGTCGGCGCCCTGGGCGCCCCAGAACACCTGGGCGCCGGTGGTGCCCTCGATGGTGTCGGCCTGGGCGGTGCCGTCGACGATCTCGATGCTCCTGAACACGTCGCCCGCCGCCGCGCCCCGGCTGGCATTCGTCGCCACCACCGTGCCGTCGGTCTGCCGCTGCATGTAGAGCTGGATGCCGGCAGCGCCGAAATAGCTCACCTTGTCGACGCCCGCGCCCCCGTCGAACACGTCGTTCCCGCCGCCGGTTGCATATATGAAATCGTTGCCGTCGCCGCCGATGAGCGTGTCGTTATCGCTTCCGCCATCCAGGGTATCGTTCCCCGCGTCGCCATTGAGCTCGTCGATGCCCTCATAGCCTTTGAGGATATCGTCACCAATGTTGCCCCAGAAGGTATTGGCGCCGGTGTTGCCTTCAATGACGTCGGCATGGATGGTACCGTCAATAATCTCGATGCTTTCGAAGATATCGCCTTTGGCAGCTCCATCATTGCCTGCTTGGGAATGCAGGTAAATCTTGATGCCTGTTTGGCCGTTGAAATAGCTGACCTTGTCGTTTCCGTCGCCCCCATTGAAGGTGTCGGCACCGTGATATTCCCCGGCTTGGTTAGGAGTTTCGGTGGCAAGGAAATAATCGTCGCCCTTGCCTCCAAACAGCCGATCACTGCCGCCGCCGCCGTTGAGAGTATCCCCTGCCTCAGCGATGTCGGTTCCGAAATACTCCTCATCGGAGCCTGTTCCCGTCCAGTTCACGGCACTGGTCCTGGGGTCGAAGATCTGCGCTCTGACGAAGGGTACCCCACCTGCGGTGCTATCGCTCCAGCCGATGGCAAGTCGTCCATCCTGAAGAACGGTGATGGATGGATCGTCCTGAATCCCTGAGCCAGCTCTAATAGTGAACACGTTGCTGACCTGAGTAGGATCCGTCACGAAGTTCGTGCCAAACACGCGCCCCATGACATCGCCAGCTGCAGTGGAATAAGCGAGAACAAAGCTTCCATCGGGAAGGACTTTCACGACTGTCTCATCCAGCCGCACATCGGATGAAAGCAGCGTGACCTCTTTATAGTTATCTTTGCTCGTATAAATCCTGGCTACGACTTGATCATTCGCAAAAGGATCCTGAACCTTCCATACGACCATGAAGCGGCCATCGTTCAAGGATTCCACTGATACATTGGAGAGTGTCACCTCTCCCGATGCTGCGATCACGATTTCCTGATCGGCGGTGTTCTGAGTCTGGATACGAACAGCGATGGAGTTGCCGAACTGAGCTTCCTTGAGTGCAGCAGTAACGAACTGAGTACCGTTCAAGGATGCAACCGACATGGAGTGGTAGGTGCCGCTTGCCCAATTGAAGGTCACGCCGCCTGTGCGACTTCCCTGAGCATCATAGACGTTTGAGGTCATTCCCCCAATTGTGGAGTTGCCAATATTCGAAACGACAAAGCCCGTGCCCAGAGCCGAGATATCCAGATGATCTCCTGCTGTGCTAGAGACCAGGAAATCTTCAGGCTTGCTCGCTAGTGGGTTTCCTTCGGCATCGAAGATCCTGGCTCTGACATCATCGTCCTGTCCGCTTGGATCGGCGGCATCAATCCATGCAATGACGAAACCGCCGCTCTCCAGAGCAGTGACAACCGGGAGCCTTTGGCTCGTAAAAGCGTCGGTCGTATTGACCTTCTTGGCTTCGTGAAGCGGCGTACCATCGGCGTTGAACAACCGCATGAGGATGTCGCTTTCCGCACCGTCATGCCTTTCCCAGACTGCCACGAACCTCCCGTCTTTGAGCGTGACGATATTGGGCTGATACTGCTCCCCGGAAACGCCGCTTACTTCAATGAGATCTTTCCAAGTTGTTGGGGCCGTCAGAGGCATAATCGATACCTTTGGAATGGAGTTTCTTATTAGTTATAACATTTCGAAATGTTTTCAAAGCGGTAGGTTGGACGTGAGACGTTGCAAGTCGGGTATGTCGCTCAAGCTGAACAAGAAGGCGGAAGCGATCCGCTCGGCTTCGACCAGTGCACGGAAGGCTTCCATCCTAAAGCCAGTCACCTGGAGGTATCATCGGGACGACTGCTAACAATCCCCCTTGCCATTCCGCTGCGACAGGCAGAGCATCGTCCTCAACGCGTCCTGGACAAGAGCGCGCCAACAGCGGGGGCAGGGAGGATGAAGTCCTATGGCACCCAACGGCAGACCAGCTTCGGGCCCGCGATGCATTGCGA
>NZ_DASQNA010000002.1 GCF_035645195.1 Paenibacillus sp.
CGCCAGCGTTCGTCCTGAGCCAGGATCAAACTCTCCAAAAAGGGTAGTTCGTCTATGCTCATTACAAGCTAGCTTTCTTACTTTGTCCGACGGACCGAAATCCGCCGAACGCGTATGCGCTCGTTGTTCAGTTTTCAAGGAACAAGCTGTCGGCTCTTGGCCGGAAGACTAATGTATCATCTTCGGGCCCCGTCGCGCAAGCGGTAATGTTTCCCTCCGCCTGTCGATTCGACAGTTTTCGACGCCGCCGTTCTCACGGCGACAAGCAATAATATATCACAGCCCATTTTACGAAGTCAACCGAAATTTTTCATGACCCGATGACTAACAATTTTAATCCGATCAAAGCCGCCAGTCCGGGGACGCCCAGCACGCCGACCGTCGCCACGGTCGCCGCGTTCATCGGCAAATGCAGGTGCGTATAAGGCTCGGCCAATCCGAGTGCATATAATAGAATGCCCCCCGTCACCACGTTCATCGCGGCGACCCGAAGCCATCCGAACCCGAACCGCCGGCGGACGGCGATGAGGGATAGCCCCGCCAGCGAGGCGACGAAGACAGCAAGCCAGAACGATTTTTCCATATCGCCTTACCCCTCCAACGTTCGTTTCGTTGCCGGCGCCGCACTCGGGCGGTAGCTCCTTCCCGAAAGCCGCATCGCTTTCGCCTGCTTCAGCAGCATGCCGTACCGTTTCTCCGCCGTTTCCAGCGCGAAGATCGCGTAATCGACCTCATCGTCCCCGAGCGCCTGATCCAGTCGATGCCGGGCGCACTCCCATTCCCGATGCGCCGTCCGAATATCCTGCAGCAGATGCTCCTGCTCTTCCAGCGACGCTCCCGCCGGCTTCGGCGCCTCCTCCTGCCGCTTCGTGCTCATGCGCAGCTTCGCAAGACCGCCCGTCCACGCTTTCCAGTTCATTCGCATTCCGCATCCTCCCAATCCTTAAGCTCCGGTTTCCGGCTCTGTAATAGATATGGGAGTTCCGACGCCAAATAGAACCATAACCTGTCCCAATCGCCCGACGATCACAAAAAAAGCCCGAGGCGGATCGCCCCGAGCTTATCGTTAACTCAATTCCCTGCGGCCTTCGAGCGCCTTCGACAGCGTCACCTCGTCCGCGTATTCCAAATCGCCGCCGACCGGCAAGCCGTGCGCGATGCGCGTTACCTTGATGGCGAACGGTTTGACGAGCCGGGATAAATACATCGCTGTAGCCTCGCCCTCGATGTTCGGGTTCGTAGCTAGAATCAGCTCCTGAACCTCGTCGTCGGCGAGCCGGCGAAGCAGCTCCGCGACGCGGATGTCGTCCGGGCCGATCCCCTCCATCGGCGAAATGGCGCCTTGGAGCACATGGTACAGCCCATGGTACTCCTTCGTCCGCTCCATCGCGACCAAATCGCGCGCTTCCTGCACGACGCAGATGACCGAGCGGTCGCGGTTTTTGTCCGAGCAGACGCGGCACGGATCCGTATCCGTAATATTGCAGCAGACCGAGCAATACAACAGATTCCGTTTGACGTTCACCAACGCTTTGGCGAAGTTGACGACATCCTCTTCTTTCATCCGCAGCACGTGGAACGCGAGGCGCGCTGCCGTTTTGGGACCGACGCCGGGCAGCCTGCTGAAAGAATCAATAAGTTTCGCTATCGGTTCCGGATAGAACAAAAAGAACGTCTCCTTAGAACAATCCCGGGATGTTCATGCCGCCCGTGAATTTGCCCATATCTTGATTCGCCAGCTCTTCCGCCTTCGTCAGCGCGTCGTTGACCGCCGTCAGCACGAGATCCTGCAGCATTTCGACGTCGTCCGGATCGACAGCCTCCGGCTTGATCGTGACGGATTGCACCGTTTTCTGCCCCGTCATGACGACCGTAACGACGCCGCCGCCCGCCGTGCCTTCGACCGTTTTCGTGGCGAGCTCTTCTTGCGCCTTCATCATTTGCTCCTGCATCTTCTTCACTTGCTTCAACATTTGGTTCATGTTGCCGCCGCCGCCCATGCCGCCGCGCATTCCGCCTCTCATCATCGTAACAGCACCTCGCATACGAATTTGGTTGTTTTGTAAAAAGGGTTCCTACTCTTTCACCACGACGAGCGATTCCCCGAATTGCTCGATCGCCTCGTTGATCCACTCTTCTTTGTACTGCTTGCGGCCGGCTTCCGGACCGCCGTCCGCATCGTCCGGCGTCAGCTCCAGCACCTCCGGCGGAGAAGCCGAGCCGACGGCCGTTTCCAGCGCGGACTGCCAGTCCTTGAGCATCAGCGTCGCGAGCCGATACGGCCGTCCGAACACTTCGGAGATGACGCTTTCGATCAGCTCCTTGTTGGCCGGCTTCTCGGTCGTCTCGCGATGGATCGAATTTTTGAACGCGACCAGCACGACATCTTCCGTCGCCGATACCGGCTCGCCGTTCTGCAGCCACGCGGACACCTGCACCCGCCGTTCCTTCACCCGCTGCATAACCGTGCCCCAGGCGCGAAGCACCTGCTGCGACGGCTCCGTTTCGCGCGCGGCGAGGAACGGCTGCATCGCGCTCATCGACATCGAGCGAGGCGCGGGCGCAGCCGGCTTCGGAGCCGGCGCGGGGGCGGGCGCGGCGCTAGACTCCGGCGCAGCCGCCGCCGGGCGCGACTCCAGCCGCTCGACGCGGACGACGAGGCGCCGCAGCTCGGACGCGAGGCCGCTCAGCTCGACGCTGCCCGCGGAAGCGTCGACCGCGGCGGGCGCCGATGCGGCCGCGGCCGGAGCCGCAGACGCCGGGGCGACGCACAGCTTGAGCAGCGCCACTTCGAGCATCGTCTGCGGCTGCGCCGCATACTTCATCTCGCCGAGGCTGGCGTTCACCGTCTCGATCATCTGGAACAATCGATCGTTCGCGAACTCCGCCGCTTGCGCCGACAGCCGCTCTCGCTCCGCCGGCGAGAGCCGATCCGCGACCGCCGCGGATCCGGGGACCAGCTTCACCAGCAGCAAGTCGCGAAGATGCGATAAGAAACCTTCGAGGCACTTATCGGCGCTCTTCCCTTCCCGCATGAGCCGGGCGACGAAATCGAGCACGAAGCCGATGTCCTGCTTCGCGATCGCTCCGGCCAGGGCGCCGTACTGCTCGCCCGCGATGCCGCCGGTCATGGTCAACACGCCGTCCGCCGTGACGCGATTGCCCGTGTAAGACGTCGCTTGGTCGAGCAGGCTGAGCGCGTCGCGCATCCCGCCGTCGGACAGACGGGCAATCAGCGCGAGCGCGTCCTCTTCCGCCTCGATCCCCTCCGCTTCGCAAATGCGGCGCATCCGGTCCGCCTGCTCGAGCGGCGTAATGCGGCGGAAATCGAACCGCTGGCACCGGGAATGAATCGTCGCCGGCACCTTATGCGGCTCGGTCGTCGCCAAAATAAACAGCACATGCTCCGGAGGCTCTTCCAACGTCTTCAGCAGCGCGTTGAACGCTTCCGTCGTAAGCATGTGAACCTCGTCGATGATGTACACCTTGTACCGCACTTCGGTAGGCGCGTATTTCACCTTATCCCGAATGTCGCGAATTTCTTCCACGCCCCGGTTCGAGGCCGCGTCGAACTCGCTAACGTCGATGCAAGCGCCCGACGTAATGCGCCGGCACGCGTCGCATTCGTTGCAAGGCTCCGCCGAAGGCCCGCTTTCGCAGTTGACCGCCTTCGCCAAAATTTTGGCCGTGCTCGTTTTCCCCGTCCCCCGCGGTCCGTTGAACAGATACGCGTGAGACAGCCGGCCTTCGCGGATCGAATTTTGGAGCGTTTGCGTAATATGCTGTTGTCCGATAACATCTGCGAACGTTTGCGACCGCCAAGCGCGGTACAACGCCATACGCGACATACGCTTCCCCTCTGCTCCTCATGATCCTTCTTATTATATCAGTTCGGACGCCAACGTAACAGCCGCGGCGTGGAGTGCGCCGCGGCTACGTTCGAATATACGGGACGGACACGACGAAAATGGTGCCGTATCCTTTGGACGACACCCGCAGCGTGCCGCCGATGTCGTGCACGATGCGCTGGCATACGGACAAGCCGAGTCCGGTTCCTTCCTCTTTCGTCGTGAAGAACGGATCGAAAATTTTGTCGATCAAAAACGCCGGAATGCCGGGACCGGTATCCTGCACATATACGTTCAACCGATGCTCCAGCCGGTCCGGCTTCTCCGTAATCGTCAACGTGCCGCCTTCCGCGGACATCGCCTCGATGCCGTTCTTGCACAGATTGATGAACACTTGCTTGAGCAGCTCCCGGTCCGCCATGATGAGCGGCAAATCGAGCGCCGATTGATATTCCACCGTAACGTTGTGCAAAATCGCCTCGTTGTTGATGATCGGCAAAATTTCGCGAATGACGGCCGACACGTCGATTTGCGTCAATGTCGTATGCTTCGGCTTGCTGAGAAGCAGAAATTCGCTCACCAGCTCGTTAATCCGATCGATCTCGCTCAGCATCAGCTCCGCATAGCCGTATTCCTTCTGCATCCCATGATCGTGAAGCGACCGTTTGAGCACTTGCAGAAAGCCTTTGATCGATGTCAGCGGATTGCGAATCTCGTGCGCAGTGCCCGCCGCGATTTGCCCGATCATCGCGAGCCGGTCGCTTCGCTGCACCTGCTGCTCTAGCGATCGTAAATTCGAGACATCCTTAAACAGCACGTACGCCCCTTCGACGCGTCCTTCGGCATCCTTCAGCAGGCTGGTATCCATAATCAGTTCGAACCGTTCGCGATCGTTCGTCCAAGATATCGCGTGATTTTTCACGGTCATTCCTTCGAGCAGCGTCCGATCCACCAGCCGATGCCCGGGCGGCACGTCGCCGAACACATCGTCGAGCGATTTGCCGAGCGCCTCCTCTCGGTGAACGCCCAACACCCGGCAAGCCGTGTCGCTGATTTCGACCAACTCGAAATTCGGGTTGAGCAGCAGCACGCCCATATTGACGTCCCGCATGAGCGCGACGGCGAACCGCTGCAGCAACGTCAGCCGCGCATCCCCGTTCAGCCGAACCAAGGACACTACGTAAGTCGCTCCTTCGGCGCCCTCGATGCGGAAGACGACGTACTCGTTCGGGGGAAGCGTCCGATGGCAGCCCGTCAGCTCGATCATCGGCGTATCCGCTTCGTTCTTCCTGCTGGCGCCGTCCACGATCTCCTCGAACGTCGAAGGACGACGCAAAAAGTCGGTTATCGGACGACGAATCATCTCTTCCGGCATTAGCCCGAGCATCGCGGCCAACTCCGACTGCACGTACGTCACGCGCCCTTGCTCGTCAAGAACAAGGAACAGCCCCTCGAAAATTGTGGTTAATTCGTCATCTCGGTTCGCAGAATGAATTTTCCATTGGTTCGCTTCCAGCACTCGGGCACCGCCTTCCTGCCGATTTCCAAGTTTTAGCACTAACTCTCTAGTAATATTTCGCCTTCCCGACAATAATTTCCTCCCGGCGCCACAAATCAATATAAAAATGCAAAAAACACCTTCATCCGCGCGCCTTCCGGCCGAGCGAACAAAGGTGTTCCATATTTCGAGATAAGAAGAGGCCAGGGACCCCCGCACATGAGACTTCCTACTTACGGCTGCTTCCTTCCGGACCTGACCGGGTTCGTAGGCACTCATCGCGAGGACCTGACCGAACTTTAGTATACTCCAAGCCCTGTCGAATAGCAAGGCGCCCCAGAACTTCCCTGTCGATACCGCTATTCGACGCGAATGTCGTAATCGTACCTCGGCACGTTCCCTTTCAGCAGGGCGTACGCGTCCGAACGAATCGCGGCGGCTTCCTCCGGCGACACGGTTTCGCCCAAGTGCAGCGTCACGGTCACGTGCGGTCCCGCCATCCAGATCGTAGCCTGCTTGTCGAGATCCATCTCGCGCAGCGCCTGGCGCATCAATTGACGGTCTTTGCTGTACGTATAATGCCCCGGATTCGTGCGCAGATTCGGATTCGAATTGCTGAGGCCCATGTAGCCGTCGTCCGCATACCGGTTGCCTTCCATCTGATGCGGCTGGCTCCCGCATCCGCCGGCGACGAGCGCCGATGCGGCGAGCAGAACGGCGGCCGCGGCCGATCGCAGTGCAAACTTGCCCATAACAAAGGCACCTCCTGCCGTTATCGTGCCCGGCGGAGGTGCCTGCGTATGCTTGGGAAAAATTAGATGCCGTACTTCTTCTTGAACTTGTCGACGCGGCCGCCGACGTCCGTGAACTTCTGCTTGCCCGTGAAGAACGGATGGCAAACGGAGCAAATTTCGACACGAAGGTTCGGTTTTACGGAACCGGTTTCGAACGAATTGCCGCATGCGCAAGTGACCGTCGTCACGTGATATTTCGGTTGAATTGCTGTTTTCACGTGGGTACCCCTCTTTCCGCCCTGAATCCTTGGCCGATTCAGAGTAAAATTACATAGCGACGTTTATTGTAGCACGGGCGATTCGCGAATGCAAGCAGGAATATACTGCCGGCAGGAGGCGAGCAGCCCTAAGCCTTCTGCGGCACGTGCGTGTAAGAACCGATGCGCACGTCCGGAAGCTCGGCCTCCAATATTTCGATCGCCTGCTTCATGCCGAGCAGCTCGCCCTTCGCTTTCGGGATGATCGCCAAATAGCTTTCCGGGTCGATGTTCAGGTTGCGCAGCTGAATGAGCTTCAGCTTCGTCCGCCGCGCGAACTCGATCATCGCCTCGAGCTCTTCTTCCCGATCGGTCACCCCGGGGAAGATCAAATAGTTGATCGACGTATACACGCCCTTGCTCTCCGCGTAGACGAGCGACTTTTCGACGTTCGCGAGCGTATACCCGCGCGGCTTGTAGTAGGCGTTATAATGATCGTCCAACGCGCTGATCGTACTGACGCGCATCAGATCGAGCCCCGCATCGACGATGCCGCGAATATGATCGGTGAGCCCCGCGTTCGTATTGATATTGATGTAGCCGAGACTCGTCTGGGCTCGAACGCGGCGAATCGCTTCGATGATCGTCGGCGCCTGCGTGGACGGCTCGCCCTCGCAGCCTTGCCCGAACGAGATGATGCTCTCCGGCGTCCGCAAGTGCTCCAGCATGATCTGCACGACTTCGTCGACGGTCGGCTTGAACTTCAGCCGCGTCTGCGGCGCCGGGAACCCGCTTTCGTCCGGCTGCTCGGAGATGCACCCGAAGCAGCCCGCATTGCAGGAGAACGATACAGGAACCGCTCCTTCCCAACGTTGCAGGAACGTGTTGGACGCCGTCAAACATTCGTAGCCGAGCGCGCAGTTCGACAAATGCTGATACAGCCGATTTTCCGGGTACGCTTCGGTCAGCCGCTTCACGCCCGCTTCGAGCTCGTCCGTGTCGCAGTTCCGCGGATTCCACTTCTCCGGATCGTCCGACTGCCGCGCGGCCACGTAGAAGCCCCCGTCCTTCCAGACGACGGCCGTATAGCCGAACAGCGGCAGCGGCTCCGCGCCGGGACGCTTGACGTAGCCCGGCAGCAACAGCCGCGTAAATCCTTGCGGCAGCAGCGCGCCGACGGCGTACACGTCATCCTCGTCGACGCGGATCATCTCGCTCGTCTCCGCATGCAAGGCTACCGGACGCGTCCCCGGAAGCGAGACGAGCGTCGCGCCTTCCGGCAGCGGAATGAGCTCATCCTCCATCACCTCGGTAATGACGTCGCCGCCGCGCCCCAGCGCCAAATATTCGGGATGATCATAGACGTTGCCCGACGCGTCCGCGTAGACCAAATGCATGGCTATCTCCACCCTTATTGCGTTCTCGTCGACGGCGAACCGACGGCGGTGCGCGGCTTGCGTTCGCCGCTTGCGCGAGCGCCCGACGCGCCGGACGCGCCTGCGGCAGCCCCGGCCGCCGAACCGCCCGAGCTTGCCGCGCCGCTCGCGGAGCCGCCGGCTCCCCGTTTCGTTTCGATCGTTTTGAGGAATTCTTCGTTCGTTTTCGTTTCCGCCAATTTCTTGATCAACGCTTCCGTATACTCATGCGAATCCTGCAGCGACTTGCGGATCGCCCACACTTTGTCGAGCTCTTCCTTCGTCAGCAGCACTTCCTCGCGGCGCGTGCCGGAGCGGCGAATGTCGATCGCCGGGAATATGCGGCGCTCCGCCAGCTTGCGGTCCAGATGGAGCTCCATGTTGCCCGTACCTTTAAATTCTTCATAAATGACGTCGTCCATACGCGAGCCGGTTTCGACGAGCGCCGTCGCCAAAATCGTCAGGCTGCCGCCTTCCTCGACGTTGCGCGCGGCGCCGAAAAACCGCTTCGGCCGATGAAACGCCGCCGGATCGACGCCGCCGGACAGCGTGCGCCCGGATGGCGGAATGACCAAGTTGTACGCCCTCGCCAGACGCGTGATGCTGTCCAGCAAAATGACGACGTCCTTCTTATGCTCGACGAGCCGCAGCGCGCGTTCAAGCACGAGCTCCGCCACTTTGATATGGTTCTCCGGCACTTCGTCGAACGTCGACGAGACCACCTCGGCATCCACGGAACGCTGCATGTCGGTCACTTCTTCAGGACGTTCGTCGATGAGGAGAATGAACAGTTTGATGTCCGGGTAATTTTTCGAAATGCTGTTGGCGATTTTTTTCAGAAGCAGCGTTTTTCCGGCTTTCGGCGGAGCGACGATGAGGCCCCGTTGTCCCAGGCCGACCGGCGTAAATAGATCCATAAGACGCGTGGATATTTCGTCGGGGGCGGTTTCGAGCACGATCTTCTCCTGCGGATACAGAGGGGTAAGCGCGGGGAAATGCAGCCGTTCGGACGCCGTCTCGGGATCTTCTCCGTTGACCGCCGTCACGTGCAGCAAACCGAAGTACCGTTCGCTCTCTTTCGGGGGCCGGCATTTGCCGGAAACCAAGTCGCCCGACCGCAAATCGAACTTGCGAATTTGGGAGGCCGAGATATAAATGTCTTCCGAGCTGGGCAAATAATTGATTGGACGCAAGAATCCGAAGCCTTCCGGCAAAATCTCCAGCACGCCCTGCATGAACATGAGACCGGACTTTTCCGCTTGGGCCCGCAATATGGCGAACACCAATTCTTTCTTCTTCATCTGGCCGTAATACGGGATCTGGAACGACTTCGCCAGCTTGTACAGATCCGTCAGCTTCATCGCTTCCAAATCGGCCAAAGTGAGTTCCGTACTCAAACAACCACCACATTTCTTAGTAAGTTAAATAACCTCGTAAGGCGAACTTCGGATGACTTGCCGCGTGACGATGCGGAGCGGCGGCGCGAGGTCAGGTTCGTTGCGCGAAGCCCCCTCCTTGCTTCTAATCTTCTAATCCTACCAACTAGTTATCGACGGAATCGAGAGGTTCTATTCGCGCTCCAGCCACACTTCCGCGCCGAGCCGCTTCAGGTTGTCCGTCAGCATGTCGTATCCGCGGCGAATGTAATCGTAACCGGTAATTTCCGTTACGCCTCCGTTCGGCACCATCATGCCGGCGACGAACAGCGCGGCCCCGGCCCGCAGATCGGTCGCACGCACCTTCGCGCCGTTCAGCACGCTCCGTTGGATGATCGCGGAACGGCCTTCGACCCGAATGTTCGCGCCCATGCGCTGCAGCTCCGGCACATGCTTGAATCGGCTAGAGTATACGTAATCGGTCAAAATGCTGACGCCGTTCGCCCGCGTGAGCAAACTCGTCATCGGCGATTGCAAATCGGTGGCGAACCCTGGATAAACGAGCGCTTTGACATCGACATGCTCGTATTCGGGCTTGCCGACGACGCGAATCGCTTCGTCCATCTCGTAGACGTGCGCGCCCATCTCTTGCAGCTTCGCGGTGAGCGCCTCCATATGTTTCGGAATGACGTTGTCTACGAGCACGTCTCCCGCCGTCGCCGCGGCGGCGATCATATACGTTCCGGCTTGGATCCGGTCCGGGATGATCGAGTGGCGGCAGCCGCTCAGTTCTTTGACGCCCTCGATGCGGATCGTTTCCGTTCCTGCGCCCTTGATGCGGGCGCCCATCGAGCTGAGCAGCGTCGCGACATCTATGATTTCAGGCTCTTTGGCCGCGTTTTCGATCAATGTTACGCCATTCGCCCGCGAGGCGGCGAGCATGATGTTAATCGTCGCGCCGACGCTGGCGACATCCAAATAAATTTTCGCTCCACGCAGCCCGTTCGAACGAATATGGACGGAGCCGTGTTCGTTCGCTACGGTCGCTCCGAGCGCTTCGAAACCTTTAATATGTTGATCGATCGGGCGAGGCTCGAAATTGCAGCCGCCCGGCATGCCGATGAGCGCTTCGCCGAAACGTCCGAGCAGCGCGCCCATTAAATAGTAAGAAGCCCGCAGCTTTTTTACGTTGCCGTTCGGCAGCGGTTTGGAACGGAGGTCGGTCGGGTCGATCGTCATCTGTCCGTCCCGGTATTCCACCTTCGCGCCGAGTTCTTCCAGCAGCTCCGCATAAATCATCACGTCGCTGATGTCGGGCAAGTTATCAAGAACGACCGTCGTCTCTGCCAGCAGCGCGGCCGGGATGAGCGCGACGGCGCTGTTTTTGGCGCCGCTAATCGTAACCGTTCCGCACAGCGGACGGCCGCCGGCGATCATGAGCTTTTCCGTCATTCGTACCTGTTCCCCCTGCTCGCTTCTGAACATCATCCGTTTCTCCCAGGCCGTACCGCGGGTGTTGCGATCTGATCTTAAAAAAAGAGACAGGGAAACCACTCGGCGCTCCAAAGTCGTCGAATGAATTTCCCCGCTTTTCCCGCCTGACGCTCGCGTTTACGCCTGGTTGCTGCTGCCGAACAACCGGATTTTCGAACGGACGACCTCGACCATCGCGTTTTTCGCAGGGGTGAGGTATTTCCGCGGATCGTACACGTTGGCGTCTTTGTTCAATACTTCGCGAATCGCGTCGGTGCATGCGACTTGGTTTTCCGTATTGACGTTGATCTTGCCTACGCCCGCCGAGATGGAGAGGCGGATCGCTTCGTCCGGCACGCCCGAACCGCCGTGAAGCACGATCGGAACCGGAATCGCCTTAGCGACTTCCTCGATGATATCGTAACGGATTTTCACTTCGCCTTTGTACATGCCGTGCGCCGTGCCGACCGCGATCGCGACGCAGTCTACGCCCGTTTCTTCCCAGAAACGAATCGCTTCTTCCGGCTTCGCCAATGCGGCATCGGCCTCGTCGACGCTGATGTCGTCTTCCACGCCGCCGATCGTGCCGAGCTCGCCCTCGACGGATACGCCCATCGCGTGCGCCGCTTTCACGACTTCCTTCGTGAGGCGAATGTTCTCTTCGAACGAGTGGTGAGAACCGTCGAACATAACGGAAGAGAAGCCCGCGCGAATACATTTCATCGCGACTTCGAACGTGCTTCCGTGGTCGAGATGGAGCGCGATCGGAAGACCCGATTGCTTCGCGGCGGCTTCCGCGATCGCGACCGTATATTCGATGCCCATGTATTTCAACGCGCCTTCGCTAACGCCGAAAATAAACGGGGATTTTTCCGCCATAGCGGCTTCCGTGATGGCTTTCGCAAACTCCAAGTTGTTCATGTTGAACTGGCCGACCGCGAATTTATTCGCTTTCGCCTTCGGCAAAAATTCGTTCATCGAAACAAGCGGCACAAGTATAACCTCCCTGATTTCTCCTATTCGAGGCCGTGTCCATCACACACGACTTGTCCGCCGGACGCGACCCGAAGCAAATTATAACATAACCGCGTCCGAAATGGTATGCCGCCCGGATGCTACCGGCCTTACCTCCAAATGGAGTACGAGGAATCTCCGCGAAGCTCGGCGTTCACCGCCGTGCGCAGTTCGTCGATATCGAACGGCTTCGTGAAATGCATCAGCGCGCCCGACTCCGTCGCTTCTTTGATCATGTCGAGCTCGCCGTAAGCGGTCATCATGATCACTTTAATGCTGGCATCGATTTTCTTGATGTGCTTCAAGATCTCCAACCCGTCCATCCCCGGAATTTTCATGTCCAGCAGAACGAGATCCGGCTTGTGCTCTCTGACGATTTCGAGCGCCAGCTTTCCGTTGGAGGCTTGGAACGTCCGATATCCTTCGCTGCTGAACACTTCGGTGAGCAGCACGCGGATACCGTTCTGGTCGTCCACGATGAGTACGGTATGCTTGTCCAAACTGAAGTCCTCCTTCCGTCAAGTGAACCTTATACAAAGGGTCGACACCCCTGCCTTGATATCCATACTATTTCGCGGCAACGAAGCGTTTTCCTGCTAAATATCTCAAAAAAATGGTTTCTTTTGCAAAGAAATCAGGGTTATACAAAAAGGCCGCCCTCAAGCGACATGAAGCGCCATCAAGCGACCTTTTTTTCGACAATTTTTCGATGTGATTCCGTTATTGTTGAAGCCGGAGCGCCGCGCTGACGAACTCGCGGAACAGCGGCTGCGGCCGGTTCGGACGGGACGTGAATTCCGGATGGAACTGCACGGCGAGGAACCACGGATGATCCGGCAGCTCGACGATTTCGACGAGGCGTCCGTCCGGCGACGTGCCGGTGAAGCGCAGGCCCGCCGCTTCCATGCGGTCCCGGTATGCGTTGTTGAACTCGTACCGATGACGATGGCGCTCGTAGACGAGCTCGTCGTTGTAGCAGCGGTACGCGAGCGATTGCTCGTCCAGCTTGCACGGGTACAAACCGAGGCGCATCGTGCCGCCCAAGTTTTCGATGTCCTTCTGCTCCGGCAGCAAATCGATGACCGCGTACGGCGTCGCCGGGTGAATCTCCGACGAGTTGGCGCCGCGCAGGCCGAGGACGTTGCGGGCGTACTCGATGACGGCCACCTGCATGCCGAGGCAAATGCCGAAGAACGGAATGCGCTGCTCCCGCGCGTAGCGGATCGCCGCGATTTTGCCTTCGATGCCCCGATCGCCGAAGCCGCCCGGCACGAGCACGCCGTGAACGCCGGCGAGCAGCTCGTGCACGTTATGGTCGTACACTTCTTCCGCGTTGACCCAACGGATGTTGACTTCGGTATTGTTGTCGATGCCGGCGTGGCCGAGCGCTTCGACGATGGACAAATACGCGTCATGCAGCGCGACGTATTTGCCTACGATGGCGATCTCCGTCCGCTGCGACAGCGATTTAACGCGGCGCACGAGATCCTGCCATTCGGTCATGTCCGCGGACGGCACGTCGAGTCCGAAATGGCGCACGACGATGTCGTCGAGCCGCTGCGCCTGCAGCATAAGCGGAACTTCGTACAGCGTCTCGGCGTCGAGGCATTCGACGACCGCGTCGGAGTCGACGTCGCAGAACTGGGCGATCTTCCGCTTCATGTCGTCGGAGAGCGGATGCTCGGTCCGGCAGACGATGATTTGCGGCTGGATGCCGATGCTGCGGAGCTCCTTGACGCTGTGCTGCGTCGGCTTCGTCTTCACCTCGCCGGCCGCTTTCAGGAACGGGATCAGCGTAACATGAATGTACATGACGTTCGAGCGGCCGATGTCGTTCTTCATCTGACGGATCGCTTCGAGGAACGGCAAGCTCTCGATATCGCCGACCGTGCCGCCGATTTCCGTGATGACGACGTCCGGCTGCGTCTCGCGGCCCGCGCGCAGGATGCGCTCCTTGATTTCGTTCGTGATGTGCGGGATGACCTGCACGGTGCCGCCCAAATATTCGCCGCGGCGCTCTTTCGTAATGACGGAGGAATAAATTTTGCCCGTCGTGACGTTGCTGTTTTTGCTCAGGTTGATGTCGATGAAGCGCTCGTAGTGGCCGAGGTCGAGGTCCGTCTCGGCCCCGTCGTCCGTTACGAACACTTCGCCGTGCTGGTACGGGCTCATCGTGCCCGGGTCGACGTTAATGTACGGGTCGAATTTTTGAATCGTGACTTTCAGTCCCCGGTTTTTCAACAATCTGCCGAGCGACGCCGCCGTGATCCCCTTGCCGAGCGAAGACACGACACCTCCGGTTACGAAAATATACTTCGTCATAACGCTGACTCCTCCTAAGACGCAAGCCTCTTCGCGAGGCGATTTTTACGGTAAAAATAAGAAAAAGTGACACCCGTACGAACGGGGCACTTTATCGTATCTTCGATATATCCGGCTGTAGCCCAAAAGATAGTGTACATTGCCGGAGATAGCCTGTCAATACAGGCGGCGATCAAGCAAAGGGGGGAGAATCCCCCCCGTTTATTTGTCGTCGTCGTCTTCGAAATCGTCGAAATCATCCGCTTCCTCGTCTTCGACGTCCGCCTCTTCTTCCTCGTCCAGCTCGGCTTCTTCGTCGTCGACGACCGCTTCTTCGTCTTCCAACTCTTCGACTTCTTCTTCTTCGTCCTCGAGGAACTCGTCGCGATCCGCGTCTAAGACGTCGAAATCTTCGCCGTCTTCTGCCGCGTCGTAGCTTTCTTCCTCTTCCTCCGCGTACAGATCGTCGTCGTCGTCATCGTCGTCGTTGATGATGCGCGGACGCTTGGCGCCGCCGGCCACCGCTTCGTCGCCTTTTTCGACCGGGTACCAGCGCTTGAGGCCCCACAGATTTTGACCGACGCACGCGAACCGGCCGTCGATGTTGATCTCCGTGTACACCTGGGCGATGACGTCCTGCGCTTCCTCGTCGGTCAGCCCTTTGACCTGCGCGATTTCTTTCATTAAATCCCGGTAATAAAACGGCGTATTGGCCGCCTTCAAAATTTCAAACGCCACGTCGACCATCGGAAGCTCCTTCAATTGGTCGGGCGTAAACTTAAGCTTGTACTCGCTCACGGTATGCAAAACCCCCAGTCCCTTCGCAGCCCTTCTCGTCCGCGCAAGAGAATATGTATAATGCTACCCTTTCCATTTTCACATCTTAGTAAAACCTATTTTCTAGAAAAAAGCAACTGTCCGCCCGGGAAGCCGGCGGAGGCGAAGAGGCGCCCCCCTTCGCCGCGACTGTATCCGCTCGACCCCTTCTTATTGTATGAAATTCGTTCCGGTCTGCAACGTATTCCCGCCCATTTCCGAAAAAAACGGCGAACGCTCATCCCAGCCGGCGACCCGTTTCATACAATGTCACATTCCCTGGTTTGCAACTGCGGAATCGTACATCGTAAGGGGGAAGGATATGGAAAGCGTCGTCTTCGTCAATATGCTTAGGCAGATCACCCGCAAACGGCCCGGCGCGAAGCGCCTGATCGTCCGCATGTCGGATCCCGCCGACTACCGCGCGGTCGAAAGAGCCGTCGTCAAAACGTTGTCATCCGTTCGGCCGCTCCCCCTGATTCGGGCTTTCTCCTGCCGCGGGACGCTTTCGTCAGCCTTCCTCCGCCGCTTCGGCGGCCGCGTCGCCGTCGAGGAAGACACTCCGCTGTTCGTCCACGCCTTCCCCGCGCAGGGGGTGGGGCAGCCCGTCTCCACCGACCGGCTCGCGGGCCCGTTCGTGCCACCGGGTATTCGGGAGCTTCGCGTGCCGACCGTCTGGAAGCGATCGCTCGGAGACCGGGTCCGGATCGGCGTCATCGATACGGGCGTCGACTTCCTCCACCCCGATCTAACGCCTTCGCTCGCCCGCGGCATCAACCTGATCAACCCCCGGACGCTCCCGTTCGACGACAACGGTCACGGCACTCACGTCGCGGGCACGATCGCCGCCGCCGGAAGCCACGGCATGACGGGCATCGCGCCGCACGCCGAGCTGCTGCCGGTCAAGGCGTTCGACCATCGGGGCACCGCGTACGTCTCGGACATCGTCAAAGCGATCGATTGGTGCGTCCAGCAAGGCGTGGACATCATCAACATGAGCTTCGGCATGAAGCATCGCAGCGAATCGATGCTGGAGGCGGTGCGCAACGCGCGGCGGCGCGGCGTCGTCATCGTCGCCTCGTCGGGCAACGACGGCCGGAGAGGCTTCATCGACTACCCCGCCCGGTTCCCGCAGACGATCAGCGTCGGCGCGATCGACGGGAAGGGCCGCATCGCCTCGTTCAGCAACCGCGGCCGGCGGATCGACGTGTACGCGCCCGGCGAGAACGTGCTCTCGACGTGGCCGAAGGGCCGCTACTACGAAATGAACGGCACATCCATGGCGACCGCGCACGTAACGGGCATTCTGGCGCTCGTCAAAGCGGCGCGCCCGCATTTGTCGCCGGGGCAGCTGAAGCGCATCGTCGCCGCGGCGCAGGTGCCGCTGCCCGGCTCCGCGACAAAAAAGACCCGGTACCCGGGTCGAATCGATGCGGTGCGCGCCTTCCGCCAGCTTCGAAGATGAGAGCGCCGCGCAAGCGGCGCTACATCCGCTCCGGCGCGTGCACGCCGATCAGGCGCAGCGCGTTGACGAACGTGTGCTTCAGCGCAAGGAACAGGGCGAGCTTCGCCCGCGTCTCCGTCTCGTCCTCGGTGAGCACCCGTTCCGCTTTGTAGAAGCTATGGAATTGGGAGGCCAGCTCGAACACGTACCGCACGATGCGGTGCGGTGCGAGCGATTCAGCGGATTCGGCGACTTCCTGCGGGAATTCGCCGATCTTGCGCAATAGATCGTACGCCGCTTCCGAATGGAGCGGCGCTAGATCGAGCTCGTCCTCCGCCGTCGGCACGGCGACGCCCTTCTCCTCGGCTTGGCGGAACACGCTGCAGATCCGCGCGTGCGCGTACTGTACATAATACACCGGGTTCTCGTTCGATTGGGACACGGCCAGGTCCATGTCGAAGTCGAGATGCGAGTCGGTGCTGCGCATCGCGAAGAAGTAGCGGGTGGCGTCGACGCCGACTTCGTCCATCAAGTCTTCCATCGTGACCGCTTTGCCGGTCCGCTTGGACATCTTGACCTTCTCTCCGCCTTGGTACAAGCTTACCATCTGCGCGATCAATACCGTCAGCTTCGCCGGGTCTTCCCCGAGCGCCTCCATCGCCGCCTTCATGCGCGGCACGTAGCCGTGGTGGTCGGCGCCCCAAATGTTGATCATCCGGTCGTAGCCGCGGCTGTACTTGTCGAGATGGTAGGCGATGTCCGGCAGCAGGTACGTGTACGAGCCGTCGTTCTTGATCAGCACCCGGTCCTTGTCGTCGCCGAACGGCGTCGTCCGCAGCCAGACCGCGCCGTCCTGCTCGTAAATATGCCCGTTCTCGCGCAGCTTCGCGAGCGTCGGCTCGATGAGCCCGTTCGTGTAGATCGATGTCTCGCTGAACCAGTTGTCGAACCGGACGCGGAACCGTTCCAGGTCGCGCTTAATTTTCTCGAGCTCCCGGGTAAGACCGTATTCGCGGAAGAACGCGAACCGTTCGGCATCCGGCAGCGACAGCAGCGCGTCGCCCTTCGCCTCGGCCAGTTCGCGGCCGAACGTCACGATATCCTCGCCGTGATAGCCGTCTTCCGGCATCGCCGCGTCGAGGCCGAGCGCCTGCTTATAGCGCGCCTCGATCGAGTACGCGAGGTTCGCGATTTGGTTGCCCGCGTCGTTGATGTAGTACTCCCGCTCGACGCGGTAGCCCGCGAAATCGAGCACGTTGCACAGCGCGTCGCCGACCGCGGCGCCGCGCGCATGGCCGAGGTGGAGGCTGCCCGTCGGGTTCGCGCTGACGAATTCGACCTGCACCTTCTGCCCCTTGCCCGCGTCCGTGCGGCCGTAGCCTTCACCCTGCTGCAACGCTTCGACGACGATGCCGCGCAGATACGACTTGTCCATGAACAAATTAATGAAGCCCGGGCCCGCGATTTCCGCGCGCTCGATGCCCGCGGCGGCTTGATCGAGCTCCGCGAGCAGCGCCTCCGCGATCGCCCGCGGCGGCTTCTTCGCCGTCTTCGTCATCTGCATCGCGAAATTCGTCGCAAGATCGCCGTGCGCCTTCTCCTTCGGCACCTCGAGCGCGATCGCCGGCACCGCGTCCTCGGGCGCGAGCCCCGCTTTCACGGCCGCCCGCTGCAGCGCCTCCGTCACTTTCTGCTTCTGTAGCTCCAACGCATTCATTACGATTCTTCCGCCTCCTGCACGTCCAAGTTCACCTGAAATCGTCCCGCTTCCGCGCCCCCGACCCGCAGCTCGTACGACCACGTCGCGCGGCCGACGCCGCCTTCGAAGCGGACGTCGATCCGAGCGGTTCTCGTCTCGAGCGGGAAGGAGCCTTGCGCGGTCTCGTAATATCCGACGGCGATCGCCCCGGGCACGAACCGCTGCTCCGCGCGCACCGCGCCGTGCCGGATGACGGCGATTTCCGCCGCGCCCAGCTTCACGATCGTCGTGACGCCCTCGAGATCCGGGGACGTCTCCCGGTATCGGATATACGTATGACCGCCGCGCAAATACGCTTCGCCTGCCGCATCGACCGTCGTTTTCCGTCCGTCGTTCACGGTGGTCAGCCGGACGCGGACGTTCCGTTTATGCTCATTCATGGTTTTCAGTGTACTCCAACGCTCTTGCCCTTTGCAAGGCGAAGACGCCCGCCGGCCGGAGAGGCGCGACGGGCGTCGAGACGGCCGATTATTCGTGTTTGAGAATCGCGACGCCGTTCGGCTCGAGCGTCACCTTAGCGGACGACCCGTAAGACGCGCCCGTCAGCAGATCCGTATAGCGTCCTTCGGGCAGCGAGACGACCGCCGCGGCGCCGGAGTGGTTCAGCAGGAACGTGAACCGCCCGTTCTCGCCCGCGCGCACCGTCGCTTCGACGCCGTGAGGCGCCTCGATGGCCGGGGCGATGCCGCATTCGGCGGCGACGCCGCGCAGCAGCGCCGACATGAACGCCGGCTCGGGGAACGTGCCGACGTAATACGCGCGGCCCGCGCCGAACGCGTGCACCGTCGCCGCCGCGCCGCCCGCATAGAAGTCTTCCGCGAAGACGGCCAGCGGCTCCGCGCCTTCGAGGCGGATGACGTCCGCCCACAGCTCGGCCTTCCACTCGCCCGAGAGCCAAGGCTTCGCGCCCGTCGCGCGGATACGGTTCGACGCGCCTTCGGCGAGAGCGTCGAATTCTTCGACCGCGAGGCCCAGCACCTTGCGCAGCGGCGCCGGATAGCCGCCGAGATGGACGCGGTCGTTCTCGTCGACCATACCGGAGAAGAACGTGACGAGCAGCGTGCCGCCCTGCTTCGTATACTGTTCCAGGTTCGCGGCCGCCTCCGCCGTCACCATGTACAGCGCCGGCGCGGCCACGAGCTTATATTTGCTCAGATCGTCCGTCGGCTTCACGAAGTCGACGCCGATGTTCGCCTCGTGCAGCGCGCGGTACACGTTACGAATCTGTTCAATATATTTCACGTCCGAGCTCGGCTTCGACGGAAGCTCGAGCGCCCACCAGTTTTCCCAATCGAACACGATCGCCGCCTGCGCCTCGACGCGCGAGCCGACGACATCGTCCAGCTTCTTAAGCTCGTTGCCGAGCTGCGCCACCTCGCGGTAAATGCGGCTGTGCTCGTCGCCGGTGTGCGTCACCATCGCGCTGTGCCATTTCTCCGCGCCGGCGCGGGATTGGCGCCATTGGAAGAACAGGATGCCGTCGCCGCCGCGCGCCACCGTCTCGTAGCTCCACAGCCGCATGACGCCCGGCTTCTTGAGCGCGTTGCGCTGCCGCCAGTTCACCTGCCCCGATACTTGCTCCATGAGCAGGAACGGCTGGCCGCCGCGCAGGCTGCGCATCAGGTCGTGCGCCATCGCCGCGTCGTACGGCCGGCCCTCGTGCGGGTCGGGGTAGCTGTCCCACGTGACGACGTCGAGATGCGGCGCCCATTTCCAATAATCGAGCGGCTTGAAGAAGCCCATGAAGTTCGTCATCACCGGCACGCCCGGCGTCACTTCGTTCAAAATCTCTTTCTCCATCAAATAGAGTTCGAGAATGCAATCGTCCATGAATCTAGCGAAATCGAGCGACTGCCCCGGGTTCGGGAACGTCGGCGTATGCTTCGGCAGCGGCACTTCGTCCCACTCCGCGTACCGCTGGCTCCAGAACGCGGTGCCCCACCGGTCGTTCAGCTCTTCGATCGTGCCGTACCGCGCCTTCAGCCAATCCCGGAACTTGCGCTCGGTGATGTCGCTGAAATCTTGCTGCACGTGGCACGCGTACTCGTTGTTGATATGCCACATCGCGAGCGCCGGGTGGTTCTTGTACCGCTCGGCGAGCCTGCGGACGAGCTCCGCCGCGAACTTCCGGTACACCGGGCTGTTCGGGTTGTAATGCTGGCGGGAGCCGAAGCCGAACGGCACGCCGTTCTCGTCCACCGCGAGCGATTCCGGGTAATTTTTCGCCATCCACGCCGGCGGACTGGCCGTCGCGGTCGCGAGGTCCGCTTGAATGCCGTTCTCGTGCATCAAATCCATCAGTCGATCGAGCCATTCGAAATCGTACGTCGTCTCCGTCGGCTGAAGTTTCGCCCAGCTGAAGATGGCGATGCTCGCCATATTGACGCCCGCCATCCGCATCAGGCGCATATCGTCCGCCCACACGCTTTCGGGCCATTGATCGGGGTTATAGTCTCCTCCGTAATACATTTGCCGCTGCCGATACATGCTCAAGAAATGCACACCCTTTTCCAAAATAGTAGTATATGCATATCTTAAATCCGAACCGAAAACGCTATCAATCTCACATTTTTATTGTTAATATAACAATATGAATGGTTTTGGGAAGGAGCGGACGCCGTGAGGGACACGAATCATTTCCCGGTGCTGACCGATTTGGAGCTGCAGCTGCCGATGTACATCACGAGCGCAGGAGGGTGGATCAATCAGGAGCGGATCGATCGGCCGGACGGCTTCCATTCGTTCCAATGGCTCCAGACGCTGCGCGGGCAAGGCCGGCTCGAGCTCGGCGGCACGCAGGCCGACGTGGCCGAAGGCCAAGGCATCCTGCTGTACGCCGGCGTCCCTCACCGGTATTACGCGGTGCAGGAGCCGTGGAGCGTGCAGTGGGTGTCGTTCCAAGGCAGCGTCGTGCCGGATTTGCTCGAGCGGCTCCACCTGCGCGAATCCGGCGTGTACTCGGTGGCGGAGGCGGGGACGCTGATCGCGAGGATGGAGCGCGCCTACGAAGTCGTCGGCGGCAACGATCCGTTCCGCGGGTACGAGGGATCGTCGATTTTGTACGCCCTGCTGCTCGACCTCGCCAAATGGGCGTCGTTCAAAACCGGCGGCTCCCGGCAGCAGCATTTGCAGAGCATCGCGCCGATGCTGCGCTTGATCGAGGAGCGCTACAACGAGGACTTGACGCTCGATGACCTCGCCGGCACGCTGAACGTGACGCCGCAGTACGCCTGCGCGCTGTTCCGCCGCAGCTTCGGCATGCGCCCCTTCGAATACGTGACGAAATACCGGCTGCGCCGCGCTAAGGAGCTATTGCTCGCGGACGCCGCGCTCCCCGTCGGCGACGTCGGCCGCCGCGTCGGGTACGAGCATACGAGCTATTTCATCAAATTGTTCAAAAAGCAGGAAGGCATCACCCCGAGCCAATTCCGGAGGCTGTTCGTCGGGTGAGCCCATTGGAACGCAAAAACGGCCCGCTTCGCCGGTATATGGCGAAGGGGCCGTTGTTCGTTATTTCAAAAAGCCGAGCAGCATTTCGCGAATAAGCTTCGCGGCGACGATCGGCGTTTGCTCCGTCGGATCGTACACCGGCGCGACCTCGACGAGGTCGAAGCCGACGACGTTCGCGCCGCTGCCTGCGATCGCGTGCACCGCGCCCAGCAGCTCCTTCGACGTGATGCCGCCCGCTTCCGCGGTGCCCGTCCCCGGCGCCGCCGACGGATCGAGCACGTCGATGTCGATCGTGACGTACACCGGCTTGCCTTCGAAGTCGGACAGCACGCTCTTCAGCGGCTCGAGCACGTCGAACGGGAAGAAGTTCACGTTCTCGCGGCCCCATGCGAACTCCTCGCGCATGCCCGAACGGATGCCGAACTGGTACACGTTCTTGCCGCCGATGAGGTTCGCCGCCTTGCGGATCGGCGTCGAGTGCGACAGCGGCTCGCCCTCGTACTGCTCTCTGAGGTCCGCGTGCGCGTCGATGTGGATGAGCTTCAGGTCCGGATGCTTCGCGTACACTTCGCGAATGACCGGCCACGACACCAGATGCTCGCCGCCGAGGCCGACCGGCACTTTGCCGTCGTCCAGCAGCTTGCGGACGTACTCCCCGATCAGGTCCAAGCTGCGCGCCGCGTTGCCGAACGGCAGCAATAGATCGCCCGCATCGAAATATTTGATTTCCTCCAAATGCTTATCGAGGTAGGGGCTGTATTCCTCCAGGCCGATCGAAGAACGCCGAATGGCCGCCGGACCGAACCGGGAGCCCGGACGGAAGCTGACCGTATAGTCCATCGGCATGCCGTAAATGACCGCCTGCGCCGCTTCGTAATCCTCGGAGCTCAGGATGAAGACGTTGCCCGAATACGCTTGGTCGATTTTCATTTCACCAAATCCTCCACGAACTTCGGCAGCACGAACGCAGCGGCGTGCAAGCGAGGCGTGTAGTACTTCGTTGGGAATTCCGGAATCGATGCGGCGTCGACCGCCAGCGGGTCATGCTTTTTGCTGCCCATCGTGAACGTCCACAGCCCGCTCGGGTACGTCGGGATGTTGGCCGTGTAGACGCGGACGATCGGGAAAATTTCTTTCACGTCGCGGTTGACCGTCTGAATGAGATCCGCTTTGAACCACGGGTTGTCCGTTTGCGCCACGAAAATGCCGTCTTCCTTCAGCGCCTCGTAGATGCCTTGGTAGAACCCTTTCGAGAACAGCTCTACGGCCGGACCGACCGGCTCCGTGGAATCGACCATGATGACGTCGTATGCGTTCTTATGCTGCGCGATGTGCATGTAGCCGTCGCCGACGATCACTTCGACGCGCGGATTGTCCAGCTCGCCCGCGATCGTAGGCAAATATTTTTTCGAGTATTCGATGACTTTGCCGTCGATGTCGACGAGCACCGCTTTCTTCACCTTCGGATGCTTCATCACTTCGCGGATGACGCCGCCGTCGCCGCCGCCGACGACCAGCACCGTCTCCGGGTTCGGGTGCGTCACGAGCGCCGGATGCGCCACCATTTCGTGGTATACGAACTCGTCGCGCACGCTCGTCATGACCATGCCGTCGAGCGTCAGCATCGTGCCCCACTCTTCCGTCTCGATCATCGTCAGGTGCTGGAAGTCCGTCTGCTCGTTCTCGTACGTTTTCGTCACTTTCATCGTGATGCCGAAGTTATCGGTTTGTTTTTCGGTATACCATAAATCCATCGTTCAATCCCTCTTTTCGTCCGTATCCGCGGCGGCTTGTCCCATCCAAGATCTACCGGGCCGCCGAACTATCAACATGTATTATAGAGAACCTGTCCAAAAATGCAACCAAAGTATCCGTTAAGATTCAATTGAAGTATAGGCGGTTCGGCTTCGTCCCATACTGGGGAGTAGGTATCATTTTCCTAACCTTGAAGGAGCGAATCCTATGGACGAATCGACGCGCCCCGCGCCGCCGGGGCTGTACCGGCCCGACCCGGCCCCCCTGCTGTGGTTCCGCCGGATCAAGCGGATGTTCAAACTCGCCGGCTCCTTGGCGCTGCTCTCGGTCGTGCTGCTGGCCGGGCTGCTGCTGTATTTGCGCGTTCAGCCGATGCCGCCGCTCTCGTTCTCGCAATCGACGCAGCTGTTCGACGTGCACGGCTCGGTCATCGATTCGTTCCACGGCGGGCAAAACCGGCACATCGTCGAGCTCGAGGCGATTTCTCCGCATATGGTGAACGCGACGCTGGCTATCGAGGACAAACGGTTTTACAACCACTTCGGCATCGATCCGGTCGGCCTCGGGCGGGCGGTCTGGGTGAACCTCCGGGCGCTGGACATGGATCAAGGCGCCAGCACGCTGACGCAGCAGCTCGCGCGCAACTTGTTTCTGTCCCATGAGCGCACGTGGTCGCGGAAGCTGAAGGAAGCGATGTACGCGCTGCAGCTCGAGATGGAGTTCACGAAAGACGAAATTTTGGCGATGTATTTGAATCAAATTTATTTCGGGCACGGCGCGTACGGCGTGGAGGCCGCTTCGAAGCTGTATTTCGGCAAAAGCGCCTCCGAGCTGAACTTGTCCGAAAGCGCGCTGCTCGCCGGCGTCATGAAAAGCTGGAAGTACTTCTCGCCGCATATGGATTACGATCGGTCGAAGTCGCGCCAGCAGCTTGTCCTGTCCGCGATGGCCGAGCAAGGCTTCATTACGGAAGCGCAGGCGAAAGCGGCCTACGAAGAGAAGCTGGCGCTGCTGCCGCTCGAGGAGCAGGACGCTTCGAAGGCGCCGTATTTCCGCGACTACGTGCGGAGCGTCGCCGTCGGCGAGCTCGGCATCGACGAGCAGCTGTACGACTCCGGCGGCCTGCGCATCTACACGACGCTGGATCTGCACGCGCAAGAGAACGCCGAGGCGGCGGTGAAGAAATACCTGGAACCGCATGAGGAGCTGCAGGCGGCGCTTGTGTCGATCGACCCGCGCAACGGCCACATTCAAGCGATGGTCGGCGGGCGCGATTACGAGACGAATCAGTTCAACCGCGCCACGTCGGCGCAGCGGCAGCCCGGCTCGTCGTTCAAGCCGATCCTGTATTTGACCGCGCTGCAGCAGGAGGGCTTCACCGCGGCGACCCGCTTCCTGAGCAAGCCCACCGTCTTCACATACGACGAAGGCCGGCAGACGTACGCGCCGAAAAATTACGGCAACAAGTACCCGAACAAGCTTGTCGACTTACGGTACGCGATTTCGAAGTCCGACAACATTTACGCGGTCAGCACGATCATGCAGGTCGGTCCCGAGAAAGTCATCGAGACGGCTAAGGCGCTCGGCATCGAGAGCGACATGAAGCCGCTGCCGTCGCTCGCGCTCGGCACTTACCCGGTCAGCCCGTTCGACATGGCGGAGGCGTTCGCGGCGATCGCGGGCGGCGGCGTCCGGCGGGAGCCGATCGCGATTCTGCGGATCGAGGATATGTACGGACGGGTCATTTACGAAGCGGAGCCCCGCGAGGAGCAGGTCGTCGCGCCGCAGTACGCGTACGTGCTCACGCATTTGATGCAGAGCGTGTTCGACGACGGCGGCACGGGGCAACGCGTCGCCGATCTGCTGAAGCGGCCGGTCGCCGGCAAAACCGGCACGACGAACACCGATGCGTGGATGGTCGGCTTCACGCCGGAGCTCGCCACCGCCGTCTGGGTCGGATACGACAAAGGGCGGTCCGTCTCCACCATCGAAGCGCACACCGCGTCGCCGATTTTCGCCGAATATACGGAGAAGACGCTCTCCGCGGTGCCGCCGAAGCTGTTCGAGCCGCCCGAAGGCGTCGTGACGGTGTACATCGATCCGGCCACCGGGCTGCTCGCGACCGCGGACTGCCCGAACGCGCGGCTGGAATCGTTCGTCGCCGGCACCGAGCCGACGGAATATTGCGCGGAGCATGCCTCGGAGCCGCTGCCGGCGGGGCGCGACGGCCCGCATCAGGACGAGGAGCGCAATTGGTGGGACGATTTGAAACGTTGGTGGAACAGCTGACCGGGGAGGGCGACTTCCCGGTTTCGGCCGAGGGCGAACTCCGTTGTTTCCGTGCGGGAAACGGCGGAGTTCGTTTGGTTTGCGCCGCTGCGGTCGCCCGCGCCCGGGCGCGTTATGGGTAGCACGTATGCATAAGAAGACAACACCCTGCCCTTCTTATGCATACTCCCTTCCCATCTTGCGCCGAGCGGCGTCATGTTCGCTCGCGACCGGGCGCGTTATGGGAAGCACGTATGCATAAGAAGACACCACCCTGCCCTTCTTTTGCATACTCCCTTCCCATCTTGCCCCTCACGGCGTCATGTTCGCCCGCCCCCGGGCGCGTTATGGGAAGCATGTATGCATACTTCCTTCCCATCTTGCGCCGAGCGGCGGAACGGTCGCCCGCGCCCGCGCCGCGGCGGTCTCCGGAACGCCTCCCCTGCGGAGGCATTCTCCCGGTTTTCTTTTGTCCGGAAACCGAATAGTATGGAAGTTATACAGAACATTCAAGGATAACGGGGGCGTTTCCATGAAAGGAATGTCTACGGATGAATATCGCGTGCAGTGGACGATCGAAGCGCCGAAAGCCGCGGTCGTGCTCATTCACGGACAAGCCGAACACTGCGGGCGCTACGAGCACGTCGCCGACGCGCTGAACGACGCCGGCTACAACGTATTCGCAGGCGATTTGCCGGGGCATGGGCGGTCCGGCGGCCTGCGCGGCCACATCGACCGGTTCGGCGATTACGTCGACCGCGTGGAAAGCTGGGTCGCCGACGCGCGCGCCCTGCACCCGAACGCGCCGATGTTCCTGCTCGGCCACAGCGTCGGGGGGCTGATCGCCGCCCGGTTTCTGCAGACGTCGCCGCTCGCGCGCGAAGTGGCCGGCGCTGCGCTCACGTCGCCGGCGTTCCGGCTCCGCTTCCCGATTCCCGCTTGGAAGGAAGCGCTCGGGCGGCGGCTTGACGGCATTTTGCCGAAGCTGCGCATGCCGAGCGGCCTCGACAAGCAGCGCGTGACGCGGAACGAAGAGACGCTGCTCGCGACGGCGTCCGACCCGCTGATGGTGTACGTCGCCAGCGTCCGCTTTTACAACGAGCTGCTGCGCGCGCAGCGGGCCGCGCTCGACGAAGCCGGCCTCATCGCGCAGCCGATGCTCGTGCTGCACGGCGGCGCCGACGAAGTCATCGACCCGGCGGTCACGCTCGAATTCGGCGCGAAGCTCGCCTCCAGAGACAAAGACGTGCGGCTCCTCCCCGGTCTGCATCACGAGGTGATGAACGAGCCGGAGCGCGACGAGGTGATCCGCGGCATCGTCGCCTGGCTCGACCGGCGCTCGGAAGCGGCGGGTCCCGCGGACTCCGCTTCTTCTATAATGTAAGATTCGCAACAATGTAAAAGAAGGGGGAGCCGTCGGCTCCCCCTTCTCCTGTCTCGTCTACGCCAGCTTTTCCTTCAGCTCGTCGGTCGACGCGTTCCACATCGCCTCGTTGTACTCGATCAGGCACTGCTTCAGCGCCGCCTTCTCCCCTTCGGACAAGCCGTCGAGGATGATGCGCCGCTTCATGGCGTAATCCATCTTGTTTACGTGCTCCGCGAGAATTTTCCACCCGCGGCGCGCCTCCGTGTCGATCAGCATTTCGCAGGCGGTCGCGCCCGCGTAGTACGAGCCTTCCTCCCGCTTGTCGACGGCGATCCATACGATCCAGCAGCGGCGGCCGTTCGGCACGTCTTCCTTGTTCGCCGAAAACTTGATGCCTCGCTCCACCCGGCTTTTCGCATGCAGCGCGCCCAAGTCGATATATGCCTCGTCGCCGTCGATAATGACGGCCGACACGTTGTTCAAGTCGATCGAGCCCGCGCCGAACCCCTTATGTTCCTTAGCGCTGACGACATTCAGTGAGTTAATTTTTCTGCCTCCGACTTCCACGGTATCCCCCCGCCTCGCTCGCGATGAATTTCTTCTATTGTAACCGAAATAATCCCCGGCGGACAAACATATACATCCACTAGACGCTTGTCAACGGGGTGAAATCGATGAAATGGATCAAATCAAACCGCTGGCGCCCGATCGCGCTGGCCGGAACGGCCTTCGTCGTCTGGGTGGCGCTGTGGGGAGAGCTCGGCGGCCCTGGCGGCGGCGAAGCTTTCGAAGCGGTGCCCGTCTTCGGACAGGCGCCCGACGCGGCGAAGCCGGCGCCGAAACCGAATCCCGCGCCGAGCCCGAACGCCGTTCCCCCTGTGCCGGAGAAGCCGCCGGCGCCCAAGCCGATGAGCAACCGCCTCGTCGAGTACCATATCGGCGTCGCGCTGGACGCCGAGGCGAAGACGCTGCACGGCACGCAAACCGTCACCTGGCGCAACCCGGGCAAGCAGAAGGTCCAGGAGCTGTACTTCCATCTGTATCCGAACGCGTTCGAATCCGACCGCACGACGTTCATGCGGGAATCGGGCGGCAAGCTGCGGGAAGACGAGCGAACGGGCGACGGCGTCGGTTCGATGACCGTCTCTTCCGTGGAAACGTCCGACGGTCTCGACCTGACGCCGCGGATCGCCTTCGAGCAGCCGGACGACGGCAACAAAGCGGACCGGACGGTGATGAAGCTCCGCCTGCCGAAACCGGTCGCGCCGAACGAAACGGTCACGCTGAGGATGTCCTTCGCGGTGAAACTTCCCGAAGTGTTCGCCCGCATGGGGTACAAGGGCGAATTCGTCATGGCCGGGCAGTGGTTCCCGAAGCTCGCGGTATACGAGCCCGCCGGCACCCGCGGCCGCACGGCCGAAGGCTGGAACATTCATCAGTATCACGGCAATTCCGAGTTTTACTCCGATTTCGGCATCTATAACGTCAAAATCAAAGTGCCGGCCGACTACGTCGTGGCGGCCACCGGCTTCCCGCCGAAGCCCGCCGTCGCGGACAAAGCGTCCGGCACGAAAACGTACCATTTCTACGCCGACGACGTGCACGACTTCGCTTGGGCCGCGTCGCCGAACTTCGTGTACGCGGAAGAGCCGTTCTCGGCGCCGAACGTGCCGGGCGTCAAAATCAAGCTGTACCTCGACCCGAAGCATCTAGAGTTGAAAGAGCGCTATATGTACGCGGCGAAGAAAGCGTTGGAGCATTACAGCGCATGGTACGGGCCGTATCCGTACAGCACGCTATCCGTCGTCGTGCCTCCCGCGGGCGCCGGCGGCGCCGGCGGCATGGAGTATCCGACGCTCATCACGGCGTGGGCCGCGGACGACGCCGACCTCGGCTACGAGCTGGAGCGCGTCGTCGTGCACGAGATCGGCCACCAGTATTGGTACGGCATCGTCGCCAGCAACGAGTTCGAGGAAGCGTGGCTGGACGAAGGCTTCACGTCGTACGCCGAAGATAAGCTCATGGAAGCGGAATACGGGCTGACGCCGAACACGACCCTCGAAGCAAGTTATATGACGAACCCCGCCTCCCTCACCCGCTTCTCGTGGAACTTCAACAACCACGATCATTATGCGGACAATGTGTATATCCGGGGGAAGCTCGTGCTGCTGGCGATGGAGAAAGAAATCGGGGAAGCGCAAATGAAGCGCGTGCTGCGCACGTACTTCGACCGCTACAAGTTCCGCCATCCGTCGACCGGCGATTTCCAGAAGACGGTGGAAGACGTCACGAAGCGGAGCTGGGCGCCGTTCTTCGACCAATTCGTGTACGGCGACCAAATGGTCGATTACGCGGTGGAGCGCATCGAGCGCGTCCCGTCGGAGCCGAATCAGTACGCGTACCGGGTCACCGTGGCCGGGCGCAGCGGCAAGGACGGCCCCGTCTCGGTGCGATTCGCCTACGAAGACGGCCAATCGATCGTGCAGGAATGGAACGGCGAAGAGGACCGGATCGTGTTCACCCTGCCGCCGCACGGCGCGAAGCTGCGCCACGTCGTCGTCGACCCGGATTGGGGAGTCGTGCTCGAGCATAAGCGGTACAACAATTTCATGAAAACCGACGTCGACGACAAGCTCGAAACGCGGTGGACGATGGGCGTCTCCAAGCTGATCGAAGCGCTCCTCGGCACGCTGGCGTGGTAGTCGAAACCATTATCGAAAGGAGGCGCGCCGCATGTGGCAGTACGCCAAATCGGGCTGGACCGCCGCCCGCCGCAATTGGTTCCTGATCATGCTCTTATTCCTATATCAATACGCTTGGGGCTTCGCGATCTTCAAGTACGTCAAGTCGGTCGTCGTCCCGCTCCTTCACCGTTATCCCGGCGGGGAGCTGCCGGCGTCCGCCGGCCGACTGTTTTGGCTGGAGGCGGAATTCCAGCTCGTCAAAACCGATTTGATCGCGCCGTACGCCTGGACGCTGGGGACGATCCTGATCGTCCGGATGCTGCTCACGCCCCTCCTCAACGCCGGCATTCTCAACGTACTGGAGAACGGCCGAGGCGGCCGGCGCAAAGCGTTCGCGCAAGGCGTGAAGTCGCACGCGAAGCCGTTCCTGCTGCTGTACGGCGCCCAGTCGCTGCTCACGCTCGCCCCGCTGCTGTGGGTCGCGCCGCGCGCGTTCGACGCCGCCGCGGCGGCCGGCGATTGGACGTCCATCGCCTCCGCCCTGCTCCCGTACGCCGCCGGCTGGATCGCGTACCAAGGCGCGCTCGACCTCGCCGCGCTCTACGTCGGCTTCGGCATCGTCGGCGGCCGCGGCGCCCTGCCGGGACTCGCCGTGTTCGTCCGGCGCGCGGTGCCGATCGTCGCCCTCGCGCTGATCGTGTACGCGATCACCTTCGCCATCGGGTTGGCGGCCGCGGCGCTCTCCTTGTGGTGGGCCGGATTCTTCGCGGTCCTCCTGCATCAATCGTTCCCGTTCGTGCGCGCGCTGCTGAAGCTGTGGGGCATCCAGGCGCAGTTCCACTACTGGTCCGACCGCAAGCCTGTATGAAATAATAGGGGCGGCCTCCTTCGCGGCCGCCCCGTCATGCTTTCTGCAGCACCGAGCTCTGATAGCCCCGACGTCAGCCCCTCCATTTCGACCGGCAGCCTTCCACCGCCTCATCGTACGTCCATCCGAACAAATCCCCGTAGACCGTAGATCGACATCGTTTCCCCCGGATCCGTCGATTCGACTTCGAATCGGGCCGCCTTTGCGCGCTCCCCTCTCTCCCGCCCCAGATGTTCACCCGTCATTTTCTATGAATCTATGCCGATGCCATCGCCCGTTTTGCGATTCTATCGGAACTTCAATTGATCACCTGAATATTTTGCTAGAATAGGAGGATTTCGACGAACGCTGTCGAATACGAATTAGGTCGAAAATATCACTGCCAAAATTTCCGGCGCGTCTCGCCTCGCTTCGGAAATACGGGGGAACCATGTTGGGTGAATTGATCTCGCAATCAGGGATCATAGGGAACCTTCAACCGAACCCTTAAGCTAACCTCGTCGGCATCGGAAGGGGTATACAATTGAAGAAGGCAGCATCTTTCCTGCTGGCGATGTCCATCGCGTTCGGCGCGTTCGCCGGTTCCGCTTCGGCAACGACGGACCTGCGGGCGGCGATCGATCCGCTCATCGGCATCGATTACAAGTACGGCGGCTCGACGACGAGCGGCTTCGACTGCTCCGGCTTTACCAGCTACGTCTTCGCGAAATTCGGCATCGACCTGCCGCGGCGTTCCGTCGATCAGGCGGCGATCGGCACGAAGGTGGCGAAGGACGAGCTCCGCCCAGGCGACCTCGTGTTCTTCAACACGAACGGCAAGACGATCTCCCATGCGGGCATTTACTTGGGCAACGGGAAATTCGCCCATGCGTCCAGTTCCCGCGGCGTGGCGATCGGCGATATGAACGACAGCTACTATTCCACGCGTTACGTGACGGCGCGTCGGATCCTCGACCAAACGAAGTACGAAAAAATCGCGGTCGAGGCGCCGGCGGTCGAAGTTTCGGCAGTCCCGGCTGCCCCGGCAGCGGACGCGGCCGACGTCGCCCGTACGACGGAAGCCTCCGAGCTTGCCGCCGAACACGGTTTGTAATTCGCACGCCGAATCCCCCGGCCGCGCTTTCGCGGCGCCGGGGGATTTTTCCGTTCTGCGCCCATCGTCCCAAGCCCAACGACCCGATATCCCCTGCCCCCCCTCTCGCAAGACCCTTGCCTCGACTCCGTTTTACATGGTTCTACGCGACAAACAAGTGCCGATGCTCCCAACTCTTTTCCCAATGTGCACGCAAATTCCTGTTTTTGTTACCTGACTCACAGAATCCGTAGGACCTCTGTGGCATAATACGGAAACGGCGGTGTGCAGTCCCGCGAAAAATGAAGTTTTTTGAAGGTGTGTGAGTGTAATGAGATTAGTGACCATCGATTCATGCGCACCGGGCATGAAACTCGGCAGAGCGATCCTGTCGGACGAAGGCCAAGTGCTGCTCGGTTATGGATACGAATTGACGCAAGGCATTATCAACCGGCTGCGGAATATGGGCGTCCACCAGCTGTACATCGACGACCCCCGCACCGAAGACATCGTGATCGAAGAGACGCTCCGCGAGGAAACGCGGCGCGCCGTCCACTATTCGCTTATGCAATGCATGGATTATATCCAAGCGGGCGGCCCGGCCGGCGGCGGACGCACCGTGACCTTCTCCCGGCTCGTCCACGACAGCGTCCGCCTGATCGTCGACGACATTATGTACAGCCGGCATGTGCCGATCGTGCATATTCGGGACACGGCGTCGACCGTCGACAGCGTCGGGCACCATTTTTGCAACAACGCGTTGAACGTCGCCGTGTTCGCCAGCAAGCTGGCGCTCGGCGAAGGCGCGAGCGCGGACGAACTGCGTACGATGTGCGCCGCCGCGCTGTTTCACGACGTCGGCAAGCTGCTGCTCCCGAAATCGCTGCTGACGAAGCGCGCGAAGCTGACCGAAGAAGAGATGAAAGAAATCCGCAGACATACCGAGCTGGGCTACAAGCTGCTGAAGGACGACGGCAGCGTGTCGCTCGTCGCCGCTCAATGCGCGCTCCAGCACCATGAACGCATGGACGGACTCGGATACCCTTACGGTTTGAAAGGAAACGACATCCACCCGTATGCGAAACTGATCGGCATGATCGACGCTTACGACGCTTTAATCAGCCCCAGAAGCTACCGCAACGCGATGCTGCCTCACGAAGCGCTAGATTATCTTTACGCCAACGTGGAAAGAGCGTATGATCGTTGTAGAGTAGAGCAATTCCGCAACAAGGTGGCTATTTTCCCTCCGGGGACGGCCGTCACATTGAACACCGGTGAACAAGGAGTTGTCTCCCGTATCGACGCGTCGTGCTTGCAGCGGCCGACCGTTCGCGTCTTGACCAACCCAGCCGGTGAAGAGCTGAAGACCCCCTACGAATTACAGCTCACGAAACATTTGAACATCATGATCCGATCCGTAGGCGACACTCCTTCCTTCGCTTGCTGACGAACATTCTCGCTGCGGAAAGGCTGTCCACTGCCTATGAATGCAATTGTCGGATTGCTTCGCAACGTCCCTCTGTTTCAGGACTTGTCGGATGAGGAGCTTCTCGCGATCGGTCCGCTGTTCCAGGAAACCAAATGGCCTCGCGGCAAGCTGCTCTTCATGGAAGGCGACCCGGGCGACGAGCTGTTCATCCTCAAATCCGGCGTCGTGAAAATTTACCGCTTCGACGATGACAAGGAAATTATATTAGCGCTGTTCGGCCCGGGCGATTTTTTCGGCGAAATGGCGCTCATCCAGCCGGCTCTTAACCGCTCCGCCACCGCGGAAACGTTGGAGTCTTGTTTGGTTTTTTCGATGAAGCGGTCCGTGTTTTACGATTTCATGGAGAAGCACCCGCGCGTATGCATCAAGCTGCTCGAGGTGACGGCGCAGCGGCTCCGCAACGCGAACGATCAAATCTATAATTTGACGTTCTTGGACGTGCGGCAGCGCATCATTCGCACCATTCTGCGGCTCGCGGAGGAACGGGGCGTGAAGCAGGGCGCCGGCTTGCTGGTGGACATTCGCATGACGCATCAGCAGCTGGCCAGCTTCGCCGGCACGGCGCGGGAATCGGCGACGAAGGTGCTGCAGGAGCTGTCCGAGGAAGGCTTGATCGCGGTCGAAAAGAAGCGCATTTATTTGCCCGACCATCGGAAATTGAGGGAAATGGCGGGAATGTGACCCCGCTGAAGGTTCCCGCCGCCAAGAAGGCTGCCGCCGCCGTGCTAACGGCCGCGGCAGCCTTCTTAGCCGTTATCGTATATAATAGGAAGAATGCTTTTACTAGACTTGGGAGGAAGTACTGCCGATGAAGCTGGTCTCATGGAACGTCAACGGCCTGCGGGCCTGCATGAATAAAGGTTTCGCCGACTTTTTCAAGGCCATGGATGCGGACATGTTCTGCATTCAGGAAACGAAGCTGCAGGAAGGGCAGATCGACCCAGCGCCGTTCGAAGGGTATTTCGCGTACTGGAACTATGCGGAGAAGAAAGGCTATTCCGGCACGGCGGTGTTTACGAAACGGGAGCCGCTGTCGGTGCGGTACGGATTGGAGGAGGATGCCGAGCCGGAGGGCCGCGTCCTGACGCTGGAGTACGACGATTTTTATCTCGTGAACGTGTATACGCCCAATGCGCGGCGCGACTTGTCCCGACTGGACTTCCGCCTCGAATGGGAGGAGCGGTTCCGCGGCTACTTGACAGAGCTCGACGCGCGCAAGCCCGTCGTCGTCTGCGGCGATCTCAACGTCGCCCACCAGGAGATCGACATCAAGAACGCCAAATCGAATCGCGGCAATTCCGGCTTCACGGACGAAGAGCGCGAGAAAATGACGCGACTGCTCGACGCGGGCTTCGTGGACACGTTCCGCCATCTGCATCCCGACCGGGGAGACATGTACACGTGGTGGTCGTTCATGCCGAAGGTGCGGGAGCGCAACATCGGCTGGCGCATCGACTACTTCTTGATTTCGCGGCGGCTGACCGACCGGCTCGTCGACGCCGGCATCGAATCCAGCGTCATGGGCAGCGACCACTGCCCGATCACGCTGGAGTTGTCGGAGTAATAACTATTTATTGTCCCCCGTCGCGATCGGGCGCGTCGGGTCGCTGATCCAGTCGCTCCAGCTGCCCGCGTACAGCTTCACGTTCGTGAAGCCGACCTCGCGCAGCGCGAGCACGTTCGGGCACGCGGTGACGCCGGAGCCGCAGTACACGATCACTTCTTCCGCGCCCTGCAGCGGCTCGAACCGCTTCATCTGCTCCTTCACCGGACGGAACCGGCCTTCCGCGTCGAGGTTCGCCTTCCAGAACGAATGGCGCGCGCCCGGGATATGCCCGGCCGCCTTGTCGATCGGCTCGGCAAGCCCGCGGTACCGCGCTTCCTCCCGCGAATCGAGCAGCACGATGCGCCCTTCCTCGATGCGCTTCCGGTTCGCGGCGATATAGTCCGCCGTCGCCAGCCATTCGGAGCGGACGCGCGGAACGAAGCGAGCGTCGCTCGGCTGCGGCATTTCGCCTTCCCCGCTCGCCGTCGGATAGCCTGCCTGCTTCCAAGCCGCGAATCCGCCGTCCAGCACGTACGCTTCGTCATGGCCCATGTATGCGAGCAGCCACCATAGCCGCGACGCCATCGCCCCGCCTTGATCGTCGTAGGCGATCACGCAGCGCCCGCTCGAGATCCCGAGCCGGGTGAACGTATCGGCCAGCGCGTCCGCGTCGGGCAGCGGGTGGCGTCCGCCGACGCCGTCCGGCCGCTTCGGCCCGGATAAATCCTTTTCCAAATCTAAATAATAGGCGCCAGGGATGTGTTCCGCAACGTAAGCGTCGGATCCCGACTGCGGCTGCCCCAGCGTGAATCGGCAGTCGATCCAAATCGCTTCGCGATGCTTCCATTTCGCGTATCCCCGTTCCGGACTGACGACATGACGCATCCTCAACACCCTTTCTTGTCTTAGAGAGAACCAAAGAGCAAGCGTTTTCTGCTATATTAACAGAAGGCCGCTGACGTGAGAAGTGTTGTACGCGGATTATCATCAAACTGTAATATTGCCCGTCCACGGAGGAAACTATGAGCGAACGACCGCCCTACCGCCTCGAACCGATGACCGAACGCGACGCCGCCGCGATATCCGCGTGGCGGTACCCTCCGCCATACGACGCGTACGACTGGCTGCCGTGGGAGCAAGCCGCGGCGGAAAGACGCGATTACGCCGATCCGGACGTGCGCGAGCGCCAATACCGCGCCGTGCGATGCGGGGACGAGCTGTGCGGCTTCGTCCAATGGTTCCCGCTCGCCGGAGAGGAAGGCGCGCCGATCGTCCGGCTCGGGCTCGGCCTGAAGCCCGATTGGTGCGGCCGGGGTCGAGGCGCCGGATTCGCCCGATTCGCGGCGCAAGCGACGGCCGAACGGCATCTGGGGCATCGCATCGACCTCGAGGTCGCGAAAGACAACGCCCGCGCGATCGCCGCGTACGAGAAAGCCGGCTTTCGCGCCGTCGACGAATACGATCTGCCTCTACCCGGGCGCGGCATCGTCCCCGTCGTCAATATGATATGGCCGTTTCGGCCAACACTTACCACCGAAACCGATGGAAAATTCTCTACAAGATACGCTCCCCCCTGCCGATAATATAACGTAGAATTCTTTTACTAGGTCAAAAGTTAAGATAATATAAGACTACTGTTACACTGAGGAGCGTGTCTTGGACATGGAGAAGTCGACGTTTATAGGAATCGTACTAGCGTTGATATCCGTCTGCGTAGGGATGATATTGAAAGGTGCATCGCTCATCAATCTCGTCAACAACCCCGCAGCGTACATGATTATTTTCGTCGGCACGGCCGCGGCGCTGTTTATCGCGTTCCCGATGTCCGAGATCAAGAAATTCCCCAAGCTTATGAAAATCGCGTTCTTCGGCCAAAAGCTCATCTCGAAGACGGAAGTGATCCGGATGTTCATGGAGTGGGCGACGATCACCCGCCGGGAAGGCTTGCTCGCGCTGGAAAGCAAGGTCGACGAAATCGAGGAGCCGTTCCTGCGCAACGGCATGCGCATGATCATCGACGGCAACGACCAAGATTTCGTGCACGACGTGCTCATGGAAGAGCTGCACTCGATCGAAGAGCGCCACAAAGCCGGCGCGCTCATTTTCACCCAGGCGGGCACGTACGCCCCTACGCTCGGGGTATTGGGCGCCGTCGTCGGCTTGATCGCGGCCCTCGGCAACTTGTCCGACATCGAGAAGCTCGGCCACTCGATCTCCGCCGCGTTCATCGCGACGCTGCTCGGCATTTTCACCGGCTACGTCCTGTGGCACCCGATCGCCAACAAGCTGAAGCGGTTCTCTAAGCAAGAGATCGAGCTCAAGACGATGATGGTCGAAGGCTTGCTGTCCATTCAATCCGGCGTCTCCACCGTCGCGATCAACCAGAAGCTCTCCGTATACTTGACCCCGGCCGAGCGGGCGGCTGAGCAGAAGGGAGAAGCAGCCGGTGAGCAAAAAACAGCGCAAGCATGATCATGAAGAGCATATGGACGAGTCCTGGCTCATTCCGTATGCGGACCTGCTGACCCTTCTATTGGCGTTGTTTATCGTATTGTTCGCCTCCAGCCAGATCGACCAGAAGAAGTTCGACGAAATCAAAAAGTCGTTCCAAGCGGCGCTGAACGGCGGACCGAGCTTCATGGAGAACGTCTCTCCGATTCCGAGCAGCGACGGCGTCGGCATCGACAGCAAGGCGAACAAGGAAGAGAAGGAACAAAGCGAGCTCGAAGAAGAACTACGGAAGAAAGAAACCGAACAGCTGCTGGAACTGAAGCGGAAAATCGACCAGTACATCGACGAGAACGGACTGACGACGCAGCTCGAGACGCAGCTCGACCAGCAGCAGCTGAAAATTATGATCAGCGACAACACGCTGTTCCCGTCCGGCAGCGCGCAGCTGAAGCCCGAATCGCGTCAGCTGGCCGGCGCGATCTCGGAACTGCTCGAACAGTACCCGAATTACGAGGTCGTCGTCTCGGGTCATACCGACAACGTGCCGATCAACACGTCGCAGTTCCCGTCCAACTTCCACCTGAGCGCGGAGCGCGCCCTCACGTTCATGGCCGTTCTGCTCGAAAACAAAGACGTCGGGGAGCAGCGGTTCTCGAGCGTCGGGTACGGCGAATACAAGCCCGTCGCGTCCAACGACACGGCGGCCGGCCGGGCGCAAAACCGCCGCGTCGAGGTGTCCATCGTACGGAACGTTCAATAAGAAGGGAACGCTCGAAGCCTCGCGGCGACGCGGGGCTTTTTGTATCCGGCAAAAAGAGTGTGGTATCATGGAAGTATCGCAAATTCGAAGGTAAAAGGTGAGGACAAGCATGTCGAACGAAACGAAACCGTATCGCGTATTGCTCTACTATAAATATGTCAAAATCGAGAATCACGAAGAGTACGCCAAGGAGCACTTGGCGTTCTGCAAGGAGCTCGGCCTGAAAGGACGCATCCTCGTCGCGCACGAAGGCATCAACGGCACCGTGTCCGGCACCGTCGAACAGACGCAGGCGTACATGGATCACATGCATGCCGACCCGCGCTTCGCCGACATGGTGTTCAAGGTCGACGAGGCCGACGGCCACGCATTCAAGAAAATCTTCGTCCGGCCGCGTCCGGAGCTCGTCACGTTCCGGCTCGAGGAGGATATCGACCCGAACCAGCTGACCGGCAAAAAGCTGAAGCCCAAAGAGTTCATGGAGGCGCTCCAGCAGGAAGACGTCATCGTGCTCGACGGCCGCAACGACTACGAATACGACGTCGGCCACTTCCGCGGCGCGATCCGTCCGGAGGTCGATTCGTTCCGCGAATTCCCGGAATGGATCCGGAACAATTTGTCGCAGTACAAGGATAAGAAAATTCTCACGTACTGCACCGGCGGCATCCGCTGCGAGAAGCTGTCCGGCTTCCTGCTGCGGGAAGGGTTCAAGGACGTCGCGCAGCTCGACGGCGGCGTCGTCACGTACAGCAAGGACCCCGAGGTGAAGGGCCGGCTGTTCGACGGCAAACTGTACGTGTTCGACGAGCGGATTACAGTCCGCGTCAACCACACGGAGGAAGAGACGGTCGTCGGCAAATGCCTGCACTGCGGCACGCCGTCGGAGAAGTATATCAACTGCACGTACGATTTCTGCCACAACCACCATATCGTGTGCGACGCCTGCGAAGAAGCCAAGGGCGGCTACTGCTCCGCGGAATGCGAAGAGAAAGACTCGGTGCTGCAGTCGACCAAGGCGAATTAACGAGGAAAGCGCCATACCCGGAACGTCAGCCGACGAAAGTCAGGCTGACGTTTTTTTTATGCGCCGCTGGCGGCGCGGCGGCCGGCGCGGGACGGCGGACGCGGGTCAAGGCGCGTTTCGGCGCCGTCAATGGTTCCGCAAATACAATCTTAATAAATCGGTTTCGGCAAAGTATGGTAAAATGGGTTCGCATCGCTGAGGAAGGGGTCGTACGGATTTATGGCATGGGTTCAATCGTTCTTAACCGCGCTGAAGCTGGGGCTGTTCTCGTTCGGGGGTCCTACGGCGCATATCGGATATTTCCGGGAAGAGTACGTTAATCGGAAGAAATGGCTTGACGACGAGAGCTTCGCCGATCTCGTCGCGCTGTGTCAGCTGCTGCCGGGTCCGGCCAGCAGCCAAGTCGGCATCGCCGTCGGCTGGCTGCGCGCGGGATGGGCCGGCTCGCTCGCCGCCTGGCTCGGCTTCACGCTGCCGTCGGCCGCGGTCATGGCGGCGTTCGCGGCGCTGTACGAGACGACGCCGGGCGTCGCGGGCGCCGGCTGGATCAAGGGGCTCGAGCTCGCCGCCGTGGCGATCGTCGCCGCCGCCGTGCTCGGCATGGCCCGCACGCTTGCGCCGGACAAGCCGCGCGCCACGATCGCCGTCGCCGCCGCTAGCGCCGTCCTGCTCGTCCCGCATGCGGCCGTGCAGGTCGCGGCGATCGCCGCCGCCGCGGCCGCCGGCCTCGCCCTGCGCCGCGGCAAGCCGGCCGCGCCGCACGGGGACGTCGCCGCTGCGGCGAATCGCCGCGGCTACAGCCGGGCGGCCGTCGCGCTGCTGGCCGCGTTCGCCGCGCTGCTGATCGGCCTGCCGGCCGCCCGCGCGCTCGGCTGGCTGCCCCCGCTGCTCGCCCTGTTCGAGAGCTTCTACCGAGCGGGCGCGCTCGTCTTCGGCGGCGGCCACGTCGTGCTCCCACTGCTCGAGCGGGAAGTCGTGCCCGCGGGATGGGTCGCGCCCGAATCGTTCGCGGCCGGCTACGCCGCAACCCAAGCGATGCCCGGGCCGCTGTTCACGTTCGCCGCGTACCTCGGCGGCACCTCGTTCGGCTGGGCCGGCGCCGCCGTCGCGACGCTCGCGATTTTCCTGCCGGGCTACCTGCTCGTCGTCGGCGCGATGCCGTTCTGGCAGACGCTCCGCCGGCTGCCGTCCGTCGCGCATGCCGTCTACGGCATCAACGCCGCCGTCGTCGGCATTCTGTTCGCCGCGCTGTACGACCCGCTGTTCGTCGGCGCGGTTGCCGCGCCCGTCGATTTCGTCCTCGCGGCGGCGCTGTATCTGCTGTTCGCGCATTGGAAGCTGCCGCCCTGGGCGCTCGTCGCGGCCGCCGCGCTTGCCGGTATTGCCGTCTACGGCTTATAGGCGCGATTAATACTCGACCTTCTTCGTCGATTCCCGCCAAGCGTCGAACGGCGCGTGATAGCCTTCCGGGGTGAGCCGCACCATCGGCAGCTTCCGCGCCTCGGGAGGCCGATCCAATTCCTCGTAAATGAAATGATCGTCGAACGAAACGGCCGCCGCCTCCTGCTTCGTGCCGGCGTAGTATACCGCCTTCGGCCGCGCCCAATAAATCGCGCCGAAGCACATCGGGCAAGGCTCGCAGCTCGTATACAATTCGCAGTCGGTCAGCTGGAACGTGCCCAAGACGCGGCACGCTTCGCGGATCGCCTGCACCTCCGCATGCGCCGTCGGGTCGGCCTTCTTCGTCACTTCGTTGACGCCGGTCGCGATGATGCGCCCGTCCTTCACGATCACCGCGCCGAACGGCCCTCCGTTGCCGCTCGTCACGTTGCGCTCCGCAAGGCGCACCGCCTCCATCATAAACTCCTGTCTCTCTTGATCCATATGGTTTCCTCCTTATGTATTCGGCGCCGCGGCATCCGGCTCGATCGGCAGGCGAAGATGCACCGTCGTGCCGACGCCCTCCTCGCTCTCGATCGTCATCCGTCCCCCGTGCTGCTCGATAATACCGTAGCTGATCATCAGGCCGAGCCCCGTACCGGCTTCCTTCGTCGTCAGGAACGCCTGCCCGAGCTTCGGCAGGATATGCTCCGGGATGCCGACCCCTTGGTCGGCGATTCGGACGTGGACGCACGGTCCTTCCCATCCGATCCGAATCGTCACAATGCCCCCTTCCGGCATAGACTCCACCGCATTCTTCAAAATATTCAAGAAAACCTGTTTGATTTTCGTCTCTTCGCAAAGCACGAGCGCCCCGTCGATGCCCGGCTCCTTCTCTAGACGGATCGACGTATTATGCAAGGCCGCCTGCGCATTGACGAGCGTCGCGATCGCCTCGAGCAGCGACGCGATCGGCTTGCGCTCGAGCGAGTACGCCTGCGGTTTCCCGAGCAGCAGCAGTTCGTTCGCGATCGTATGAATCCGGTCGACTTCGGACAGCATGATGTCGGAATATTTCGCGCTCCCGCTCCGGTGAATCAGCTGCAGGAATCCGCGCAGCGTCGTCAGCGGATTGCGAATTTCGTGCGCGATTCCGGCGGCCAGCTCCCCGATCGCCGCCAGCTTCTCGGAATGCTGCAGCCGTTCCCGGTTTCGCTTCAATTCCGAAATATCCTTCATAATGCAGTACACGCCGACGATTCGGTTGGAGGACAAGACCGGCACGTACGTCACCTCGACGTCGACGCTCGTCCCGTCCGCGCGCAAGCAGTGCGAATCGAAATGGCGCGGCTGCCCTTCCGCCGCCTGGGCGAACGCCGCCCGCGCCCGCGCGCGGTCCCGCTCCGGCAGCCAATCGGCGAATGCGGCGCCGCGAGCGTCCTTGGCCGTCGTTCCAAGCATCCTCTCCATCAGTTCGTTCATGTCTTGGCACGCGCCCCGCAGCGTATATAGCGCGACCGCCTCCCGCGATACGCGGAGCAAGCCGCGTTCCGCCGAACGTTTCCCCACATCCAATCGATGGATCCTCCAGCCGAGGATGCCGAAAATCAAGACGTTGGACGCAGCGATCCAGACAGTTCGAAGAGCGCCCGACATCGCGCCGCTGATCCATGCGTCCGCCGCCGCGACGGCGGCGCCGGCCAAGACGAAGACCCCCCAGGTTCGTATCATCGTCCGCTCACCTGCTTTGCAGTTGTGCCTTCCGGACATAAAGAAACCTAACTTCCTATTGAAGCTAGGTCCCATGTCAACGGTCTCCGGCGGAGATCTGTTCATTGGTTGAATATTAAGATTACTTGCTCGCCCCACCATCTTAGCACAAATTGACACTCCCGGGAAGTCATCCCTTCTTCCCCCACTGCAGCACCGCGCCGTCCACCCGCCGAATGCCCCGTACCGCGGCCAGCGCCTCGACAAGCTTAAAGCAGGCGAGATCTTTCCGCTTCGCTTCGACCATGACGTCGATGCGCGGAAGTCCGAATTCCAGGCAGCCCTTCAGGAAATCCAACAGCGGTCCGGGCTCGACGTCGTCGGCGTGCGAGCGGAATTCCTGCTCCGATTTCGGAGAAGAGACGTGCATCTTCATCGGCCGCTCCCCCCACGTAGCCGCGATGCGCGGCAAATAATCGAGCGCCGGGGCGGGCGACGGATTGCAGAAATCGTGATGCAGGTCGAGCATCATCGGGCAGCCGACCGTCTCGCAGACGTCGAGCGTCTCCTCGAGGGTGTACGTTTTGTCGTCGTTCTCGAACGTCAGGCGCGACCGAATCCGCTCCGGCACGAGCGGAAGCTGCTCATACAGCCGCGTGATTGCGGACGGCTTGTCGCCGTAAACGCCGCCGATATGGATGTTGATCGGGTGCGATGCGTCCATGCCCATGCATTCCAAAATGGCGGCATGGTACTCGAGATCGCGGATCGCGGCGGCGACGACGCTGTCGCTGCCGTTCAGCAGCGTGAACTGATTCGGATGCATCGACAGCCGCATCCCTTCTGCGCGGGCGAATGCGCCGAGCTCTTCGAGCCGTTCGCCGAATTGTTCCCGAACGTCGACCGTCACGTCCGGATGCGTCGCCAGCGGAATGAGCGCGGAGCTGAGCCGGAACAGCCGCACGCCGTACGCGGCGTTGTAGTAGAGAATCCGTTTCAACGCTTCCAAATTGCTGCGCCCCACGTCCAGCAGCCGTTCCATCGCTTCGTCCCGGGGCAGTGCGCTGAACCGTTTGTACGTAAAGGTGGAGCTCGGCGTATTGTTGAACAGCGCAAGCGCCGTAGACACGTATCCTAGACGGATTTCCATACGCGTTCCTCCAACCGTGCACGTCGTAGCCGTAGAAGTCACTTCATAATGTGCCCCAAACCGGCAAATTCACCCGCACGCCCTTCCGCCGTCGACAAAAAAAGCCGGCCCGGAAACGTTCCCGGACCGGCTTCTCGCCTGCATTATGCGTAATATGGGGAGATCATCAAGTATACGATGACGCCGGTCAAGCTGACGTACAGCCAGATCGGCATCGTCCACCGGGCGATCTTGCGATGCTTCTCCGTCTGGTTCGTAAGTCCGCGCGCCGTCGTCACGAGCGCGAGCGGCACGATGGCGATCGCGAGCAGGATGTGCGTAATAAGGATGAAAAAGTAGACGTACCGGATAAACCCTTCGCCGCCGTAAGCGGTCGATTCCGTCGCGTAATGGTACGTTACGTACGACAGCAGGAACAGCGTCGTCGACGAGAACGCGGCGAAAATGAAGTTGCGGTGCATCTTGATGTTCCGCTGTTTGATGAAGTACAGCGCCGCCAGCAGGAAGACGAAGGTGAAGCTGTTGAAGATGGCGTTCAGCATCGGAAGAATCGTCCAATCGATATGGTCGAGCCCTTCCGCCTCCGGCAGAAAAAACAAGATGGCGACGATGGCGTTGATCGCGATCGACAGCGTCACGATCAGCGGCGTATAGTTGCGTTCGCCCACGGGAGCCATGTTTCCACGTCCTTTGCACTTAAAATGGAACTCGTTCTTCCCCATCATAAGAAAACAAGCCCGCGGACGCAAACGTCCGCGGGCGTTGTAACGAAACATTCACACCTATGGCGGCCTCCCGAACGGTTATCGCCCCGGAGCGGCGACCGCGGGACCGGCGTCCGCGGGTACGGACGGCGCAACCGCCCGCCCCTCCCCTCCTCCGCCTTGCTGCAGGAGGTACATTTGGTAATAGCGGCCGCGCCGCGCCATCAACTCGTCGTGCGAGCCGCGCTCAACGATTTCGCCGCGGTCGAGCACGAGGATCAGGTCCGCGCTCTTGATCGTCGACAGCCGATGCGCGATGACGAACGTCGTCCGGCCCTGCTTGACGACGTCGAGCGCCTCTTGGATGATCGCTTCGGTTTCCGTATCGATGTTGGACGTCGCTTCGTCCAATATCAAGATCGCCGGGTCGTACGCCAGCGCCCGCGCGAACGAGATGAGCTGCCGCTGGCCGGCGGACAGCGTGCTGCCTTTCTCGATGACGGGCTCGTCGATTCCTCCCGGCAGCGCTGCGAGCAGCCGCTCGCCGCCGACGTCCCGCAGCGCCTTCTCCGCGGCTTCCCGCGAAATCGCCGGGTTGTCGAGCGTGACGTTGGAGAGGATCGTCCCCGTGAACAAGAACGGGTCCTGCAGCACGATGCCCATATGGCTGCGCACCGTCTGGCGCGGCAAGCCGCGAATATCGACGCCGTCGATCGTGATGCGTCCGCTGTCCGGATCGTAGAAGCGGAACAGCAGATTCAGGATCGAGCTTTTGCCCGAGCCCGTGTGGCCGATGAGCGCGACCGTCTGCCCCTGCTTCGCCTCGAACGCCACGCCCTTGAGCACCGGTTCGCCTTCCTTATAAGAGAACCATACGTTCTCGAAGGCGACGTCGCCGCGGTAGCGCGGCATTTTCTCGTCCGCCACGTCCTCGCCGGCTTCGTCCAGCAGCACGAACACCCGCTCCGCGCTGACGAGCGCCTGCTCGAGGTTCGGCAGCTGATTGACGATATTGACGACCGGCTGGAACATCCGGTTGAGGTAATCGACGAACGCGTACAGCACGCCGAGGGACACCGCCCCTTCGACGCCTTGCATCGAGATGCCGCCGAAATACCAGATCATGCCGATGAACGCGACGTTCCGCAGCAGACCGACGAGATTGTGCGACGTCATGGCGTTCAGACGGAGCAGTTTGTTCCGGTAGTCGAAATATCGGGTGTTCATCGTCTCGAATTCCCGCTCCGTCTGCTTCTCGCGGCGAAACGCCTGGATGATCGGCATCCCTTGGATCGATTCGTTGATCATGCCGTTCATCTCGCTCAGCGTCGACCGAATGACCCGGTTGTAGCCTGCCGCGAATTTCCGATACACGACGATCCACAGCCCGAGAATCGGCAGGACAAGCGCGCTGACCAGCGCCAGGCGAACGTCGAGGAAAAACATCGCGCCCAGAATCGCTAAGATGTACAGGCTGCCCGAGAAAAAGTTCGCGAGCACCGTGACGTACAGCTCCTTGATCGCCTCCGTATCGTTCGTGATGCGCGAGACGACTTTGCCGGCCGGCAAATTGTCGAAGTAGCGGATCGGCAGCCGGTTGATGTGCGCGAACACGTCGTCGCGCATCTTCCGGATGATCCGGTTGGCGGACGCCTGCAGGTAGTACCGCTGTCCCCAGCTGAACAGCGCCGACACGGCGAGCAGAGCGAGGTAAATCCAGGACAGGTGCAGAATGCCGGCGATTTCCGGCCGGTAGAACGCGAACACTTGCCCGGCGTCCAGCGGCTCGGCCGCGTATTCCCGGCGTTCGCCGTCGCGGACGATCTCAAGGCGCCCCTCTGCGGTCAGCTCCCGCTCGCCGTCGAAGGCGATGCCGCCGGGCACGAACACGAAGCTCCGCCCGATCTGCAGCACGCGCGCCTCTTCGCCGCGTTCCTCGCCCGGCTCGAACCGGTCCGCCCGCTTGTAATGGGCGCCGCCGTACGGCGCCGTCTCCTCGTCCGCGGCCGCGACGCGGTACCACGGCTGCTCGATGCCCGCGATATGAACGTCGATCATCCGCTTGGCGATGAACGGGCCGACCAGCTCGGTGCCGATCGCCACGACGAGCATCGCCAGCGCGAGGAGAATCGTCGTTTTATAATGAAGCGCATATTTCCAGAGCCGGCGTCCGGGCTTTGCCCGTCTGACCGCGTCGCGGTCCAGCTCCCACTCGAAATCTTCTTGATTCATGGGCGGAACGTCCCTCCCGTTAATGTACTAAATTGCTGCGTTCGGCCGGTCGGGCGCGGCGCGCTTACCCCGCCGCGCTCGACTCCGCCTGCTGCCGCTCGAACTGCTCCTTATACCAACCGCCGCGGCGCAGCAGTTCTTCGTGGGTGCCCTCCTCGACGATGCGTCCGTCGTCCAGCACGATGATATGGTCCGCATGCTGCACCGCCGACAGCCGGTGCGTCACGATCAGCGTCGTCTTCCCTTCTCGGGCGCGGCGAATGTTGCCGATGATTTCGGCTTCCGTCTTCGCGTCGACCGCGGACAAGGCGTCGTCGAGAATCAAAATTTGCGGATCGGCGAGCAGCGCCCGCGCGATCGATACGCGCTGCTTCTGACCGCCGGAGAGCGCGACGCCCTTCTCGCCGACGAGCGTCTCGATTTTGCTCGGAAGGAACTCGAGATCCTTCTTGAAGGCGGACAGCGCGATCGCCTCTTCGAGACGGTCCGCGCCCGCCTCGCCCTTCGCGTAAAGAATATTTTCGCGTACGGTGCGCGAGAACAGGAACGGACTTTGCGGCACGTAGCCGATCCAGCCTTTCAAATCGTCGAAAGCGATCCGGTCGATGCGTTCCCCGCCGACGGTGATCGATCCTTCGCCGAGCGGATATTCGCGCAGCAGCTGCTTGACGAACGTCGTCTTGCCGCTGCCCGTGCGCCCGACGATGCCGAGCGTCTGCCCCGGCTCGAGCTTCACGGAGACGCGGTCCAAATTGTCGCGCTCCGACGTCGGGTACCGGAACGTGACGTCGCGGAACTCGATCGCGCCCGCGCGTTCGACGCGCTTCGCCTGCGGATGCTCGACGACGTCCGGCTCGTAGCGAAGCGTCTCGTTGACGCGGTCGAGCGACGCGTTGCCCCGCTGCATGATGTTGATCAGCTCGCCGATCGCGAACATCGGCCAAATGAGCATGCCGAGGTAAACGTTGAACGTGACGAGCGCCCCGACCGTCAGCTCGCTCCGGAACACGAGGTACGCGCCGTACCCGATGCCGATCAAATAGCTGAGCCCGACGACGATTTTGATCGTCGGTTCGAACAGCGCGTCGATGCGGGCGACCGCGATGTTTTTGTCGAGCACGTCCTGTGTCACGCCCGCGAATCGGCGCTCCGCCGCCCGCTCCTGCACGAACGCCCGGATGACCCGCACGCCGGAGATCGTCTCCAGCACCCCGTCGTTCATATCCCCGAAGGCGTCCTGCGCTTTCTTGAACCGTTCGTGAATCCACTTGCCGTACACCTGAATGCAGATCGCCAAAATCGGCAGCGGCAAAATCGCCGCGAGCGTCAGCTTCCAAGACACGAGCGTCACCATGACGACCAGCAGCGTCAGCATCCAGACGGTGGAGTCGACGAGCGTCAAAATGCCGAAGCCGGCGGTCATGGACACGTCCTTCAGGTCGTTCGTCGCCCGCGCCATCAAGTCCCCGGTCCGATGCTTCTCATAGAACGTCGGCGTCAGCCGGAGGAAATGGCGCATGAGCCGAGACCGCAGCAGCCGCTCGACGACGAAGGCGCCGCCGAACAGCTGGTACATCCATATGTACGTCACAACGTACACGAACGCGGCGATGCCGCCGAACAGCAGCAGCGTCTCCGTCAGCTTCGCGGGCGTCATCGTTCCCTGCTGCATCCAGTCGATCGCGTCGCCGACCAGCTTCGGCGGAATGATTTCCAAGATGCCGACGAACAGCAGCAGCGGCACGGCGATCGCGTAGCGCTTCCACTCCAAGCGGAAAAACCAACCCAACTTGCCAAGTACGGATAACATGTGTTCTCCCCTTCCCTTATGCAAAAAAAGCACACCGCGGCTGCCAGACATGCGCGATGTGCTTTCTTCATTCCCCAATGAAAATGAAAAAGCGCACGCCACGAATGAACTTCGTGACCTGCGCCGTATTTCGATTCTAACGTAGCCGAGCCGATTACGCCAAAGGAGCGTAAGGCCGGAGACGCCGAAGCGGAATCGCGGAGATCACGTTCATGCTGCGAACCATAGTTCCGAAATCGAAACGCAAGCGAGCGACAATTTGCAGCATCATGAACGATCACTCCTTCCTCTTCACTGAGAATTTTAGGAAAATGTTTTACAAGTGGTAAATTACCATGCGCCCGCGGGCAGTGTCAACACATTTTTTTACAGTTCGTCCACCCGTTCTCCGCGTTCCGAGACTCTTCCGGCAGGACGCCGAGCTTGTCGAACACGTGGACCGCGCTCCGCACGGACGTCGGCTGCAGCTTCGGGAACCCAGGAGCGAGCCGCCGGTACAGCTTGTCGACCGCGGGCCGCCCCGGCTCCTGATATATAGCTTCCAGCACGGCCGAACGGAGCGGCGTCAGTCGAATGCTAAGCCGTTCCAGCTTCGCTTTGGCGGTTTGCAGGTCGCGCTGAGCGCCCATCGCCGCACCTCCTTCCGACCGGCGGGCCCGCGAGACCGTCCGTTAGGAATGACGCCCCGCCGCCGCCTGGGCCAAATATCCCGAAATATCGATGCCGAGACCTTGCGCGATGCGCTGTCCGAGCTCCGCGTCGCCGCGGTAGAAGTTGCAGATCGCGAGCAGCCGCGTCCGCTCGTGCACCGCGCCGAGTTCGTCGATCAAATTCGCCACAAGGTTGTCCTGTTCTTGCTTCGTAAATTTGCGGTAGGTGTAGCTCACTTGGCCGAAGTCGTTCGTCTTGGCGATGTTCTCGCGTCCGGCGAACCCTTCGAGCGGCATCCGGCTGTCGCGGTATTCCGGCGCTTCCTTCGGCGTATCCGCGTGCCGGTTCGGCTCGTAGTTGATGGGCGACGGGTTCTGCTTCGTCTGCATGAGGCCGTCCCGCTGGTTGTTGCGCACCGGCGCGTACGGGCAGTTGATCGGCAGGTTCAAGTAGTTGGCGCCGAGACGGTACCGCTGCGTATCCGGATACGAGAACAGCCGGCCCTGCAGCAGCTTGTCTTCGGACGCCTCGATGCCCGGCACGAGCGCGCTCGGCGCGAAGGCGACTTGCTCGACTTCGGCGAAGAAATTGTCCGGATTGCGGTTCAGCGTCATCGTGCCGACCTTCTGCAGCGGGACGAGCTCCTCCGGCCACAGCTTCGTCGGATCGAGCGGATCGAAATCGAAGCCGTCCATATCTTCGGGAGCGATGATTTGCACGTACAGGTCCCACTTCGGGAAGTTGCCGGCTTTGATATTATCGTACAAGTCTCTCGTCGCGTGGTTGAAATCTTCTCCCTGCACCGCTTTGGCTTGCTCCCGTGTCAAGTTCCGGACGCCTTGGTGCGGCACCCACTTATATTTTACGTACACGTAGTTGCCGTGCGCGTTGATCCACTTGAACGCGTGTACGCCGTTGCCTTCCATCTCGCGGTAGTTCGCCGGCGTCCCGAAGTCGGACATGACCCACGTCATCATATGCGTCGATTCCGGCGTCAAGCTCATGAAATCCCAATACCGGTCGCCGGACTGAAGGTTCGTATCCGGGGCGGGCTTCAGCGAGTGGACCATGTCCGGGAATTTGATCGCGTCGCGGATGAAAAACACCGGAAGGTTGTTGCCGACCAAGTCGTAGTTGCCTTCCTCCGTGTAAAATTTCGTCGCGAAGCCGCGCGGGTCGCGGGCCGTCTCCGGCGATCCCTGCCCGTGGATAACCGTGGAAAACCGGACGAACACCGGCGTCTCCGTCCCCGGCTCCTGCAGAAATTTCGCCTTCGTGTACCGTTTCATGCCGTTCGTCAGGACGAACACCCCGTGCGCGCCGGCGCCCCGGGCATGAACGACGCGTTCCGGAATGCGTTCGCGGTCGAAGTGGGCGAGCTTCTCGATCAAGTGGTAATCTTCAAGCAGCGTGGGTCCTCGCTGCCCCGCCGTGCGGGAGTTTTGATTGTCGCCTACGGGCATTCCTTGATTCGTCGTTAACATCGGGGGACGTTGGTCGTTCATGCTCATCGTATGCACCTCGTTAAGTTAGTATTTTTATTAATTTAAAATAATTATAATCTGAGTATCACTATAAACTGACTGAGAACGATTGTCAACGACTGATGAGGACGTTTTTTCTGTACTTGCCGCCCCGCTTTACGTGCGCCGCCGAAATCGGCGATCGGGTAATGCCAGCTTCCTAATCTTGTTGTATGCTAATAGAGTAATTGCTTTAATAGAAAAGTTTAGGAGGATCCCCAATGCCATTCAGCGTTCCCCGAAGCTCCCCGCGCAAAGCGTGGGCGATCGCCGCCGTAGCAAGCCTGCTGGCCGGACTGTTGACCGTCTCGCCGCAAGCGAACGCCGCCGAAACGCACGACATCACCGTTCTGTTCACCAACGACACGCATGCGCATCTCGACAACGTCGGACGGCGTTGGTCCGCCATCCAAGACATTCGCCGGGAAACGCCGAATACCGTCCTCTTGGACGCCGGCGACGTGTTCTCCGGCACGCTCTACTTCAATTCCTATCAAGGTCTCGCCGATTTGGAATTTATGAACGCTATGGGTTACGACGCGATGGTTCCCGGCAACCACGAGTTCGACAAAGGTCCCGCCGTTCTCGCCGATTTCATAGAGAAAGCGGAGTTCCCGATCGTCAGCGCCAACGTCGATTATAGTGAAGAGCCGGAATTGAGCGGCTTTCTGAAAACCGAACTGACGGCCGAAGCGGCCGGCGCCTCGATTTATCCGGCGACGGTGCTCGAAGCCGGCGGCGAACAATATGCCGTCTTCGGCCTCACGACGCCGGAAACGGCGTTCCTGGCAAGCCCGGGCAAGCATATCGTCTTCGAGGCCGAGATCGAAACCGCGAAAGCGACGGTCGCCGACCTGACGGCCCGAGGGTACGACAAAATTATCGCGCTGACCCACCTCGGCTACAGCTACGACGTCGCGCTCGCCGAAGCGGTCGAAGGCATCGACATCATCATCGGCGGCCACTCGCATACGCGCTTGGACGAAGCGGTCGTCGTCGAGGCGTTCGACGCGCCGACCTTGATCGCCCAAACCGGCGAGTACGGCTCGCGCCTCGGCCGCCTCGACGCGAACTTCGACGAGGCCGGCGAACTGACGGATTGGGAATATGCATTGATCGATCTCGACGCGAAGAACGAAGCCGGAGAATATTTGATCCAAGGCGACGAGGCGTTCGAAGCGCGCCTGAAGGAGCTGCAAGGCCCGCTGGAGGAAATGAAGTCGACGGTCGTCGGCAAATCCGACGTCGCGCTCGTCGGCGATCGGACGCAGGTGCGCCGCGGCGAAACGAATCTCGGCAACCTGATCGCCAACGCGGTGCTGCACGCCGCGGCGCCGGCCGGCGCCGAGATCGCCATCACGAACGGCGGCGGCATCCGCGCCTCCATCGACGCCGGCGACATTACGCTCGGCGAAGTGCTGACGGTGATGCCGTTCGGCAACTCGATGGTGACGCTCGACCTGACCGGCGCCGAAATCGTCGAAGCGCTCGAGAACGGCGTGTCCACCGTCGAAGAAGGGGCGGGGCGCTTCCCGCAGGTGGCGGGGCTGACGTTCTCGTACAATTTGGCGAAGCCCGCCGGCGAACGCGTATCGAACGTGAAGGTCGCGCTCGAGGACGGCTCGTACGCGCCGATCGACCTCGATGCGACATACACCGTCGCGACGAACGCCTACATGGCGGACGGCGGCGACAACTACGCGGTATTCAAGAAAGCGAAGGACGAAGGGCGCCAGACGGACCTGTTCGTCGTCGACTACGACGCGTTCGCCTCGTACCTTGCGACGCTCGAATCGGCCTCGCCGGCCGTCGAGGGACGAATTACGCGCGTCTACGCCGATCTCGGCACCGACCATCCGGCGCATGAAGCCGTTCAGCTGCTGTCGACGATGAACGTGTTCCCGGAATTGTCAGCGGGGGGCGACCGATTCTTGCCGAAGGATTCGGTCACGCGCCTCGACGCGGCGGTTTGGCTCGCTCGCGCGCTCAAGCTGGAGCTGCCGGAAGCGGCCGCGGCGTTCCGCGACGTGCCGGCCGACCACGCATTCGCGCAAGAAGTGCTCGCGGCGAAAAGCGAGGGCATCTTCCTCGGCATGCCGGACGGCCGCTTCGGCCCGATCGCCGCTCTGACGAAAGGGCAAGCGGCGCTCGTGCTGGAGCGCGCGTTCGGCAAGGCGCCGTCCATCGCGGGCGACGCGAACGCGGCGATCACGCGCGGCGACTTCGCGATCCTGCTGTACAACGCTATAACCGAATAACGCCGCGTTACGAAAAATCAGGCTGCAGCCCTGTCCGACATCGGACCGGGTGCAGCCTGTTTTGCATTTATTACGCCGCGCGCCGCGCCTTCGCTTCGAGCCGGTCGAGGTCGCGGCGCGCCTGCTCGAAGTCGTACGACGCGACTGAGGAGCGACTGAAGGTGGGCTGAAGGTGGGCTGAAGGCTCGTGCGGGCGGGCAGGCGGGCGGATACGCGCGCGGCAAAATGCAAAAAGCGCGCGGCAAGCATCGCCGCGCACTTCTGTAGGAATAAACCGATATTCTTTTCGATCGCTGCTTTTAGAAATTGAAGTTGTCCGGGTCGGACCCGAAGCGGCGATTTTCGTTGATCGCGTCGATCGCCTGCATGTCCTCGGCGCTTAGCTCGAAATCGAACACGTTCGCGTTCTCTTTGATGCGCGCTTCCTTCGTCGATTTCGGAATCGTGACGACGCCGTTCTGCAAATCCCAACGAATGACGATTTGCGCCGGCGTCTTGTTGTATTTCTGCGCCAGCGACACGAGCGTCGGATGGTCGAGGTTGTTGCCCTGCATGAGCGGGCTCCACGCCTCCATCCGGATGCCCTTCTCGTTGCAATAGGCGAGCAGCGGCTTCTGCGTCAGCAGCGGATGGAACTCCACCTGGTTGACGGCCGGCACGACGCCCGTATCTTCGATAATATCGTTCAAATGATGAATATGATGGTTGCTGACCCCGATGGCGCGAACGCGCTTGTCCTCGTACAATTTCACGAGCGCCTTCCACGTTTCGCGATACTTGCCCTTGACCGGCCAATGCACGAGATACAGGTCGACGTAGTCGAGGCCGAGACGCTCGAGGCTCGCTTCGTACGCCCGCAGCGTGCTGTCGTAGCCTTGATCCGCGTTCCACACCTTCGTGGTGATGAACAGCTCCTCCCGCTTGACGCCGCTCTCCCGCACCGCCTTGCCGACGCCTGCTTCGTTGCCGTACACCGCCGCCGTGTCGATGCTCCGATATCCGTTCGCGATCGCCGCCGCGACCGATTGTTCGACCGTAGGCCCTTCTTCCACCCGCCATACGCCCAAACCGAGCCATGGCATCTTGACGCCGTTGTTCAACGTCACCGTGTCCGCGAGATGTGTTGCGATTGCCGTCATCCGGATCCGCTCCTTTATTCAATATAGGGGCATGCCCTATTAAACTATAGCAAACTTGCCTAGAAAAGGAAAATGCCGCGGCCCGACCCTGCGTCCGATGCGCGCAAACTGCCCGTTTACCCTCGCTCCGCCATCCGCTATACTATTTTCAACCACTGTTCGATAATAATCGAACAAAGAATTTACGGAAACGAGGCCGTCCATGCACCCTTCCCTGCGCCGCAATCGTCCCTTCGTCCGGCTGTGGCTCGCGCAAATCGCCTCCAACGTCGGCGATCAGTTTTATTCGATCGCGCTCATTTGGTATTTGCTGCAGCAGGTCGGTTCGCCGTCCGCGCTCAGCTTGTTCACGATTCCCGAGATGGCCGCCGGTCTGCTGTTCACGCTGCTGTTCGGCGCCGTCGCCGACCGCGCCTCCCCCAGGGCGCTCATGATCCGCTCCGATCTCGCCCGGTTCGTCCTCGTGGGAGCCGTCTTCGCCTTGATGGCGAGCGGCGTCGGTTCGCTAGGATGGTTCATGGCCATTCAGTTCGGCATCGGCCTGTTCGTCGCTCTGTTCGCCCCCGCCCGCACGGTCGCGCTCCGCGCCTTCGTCCCGCCGGAGCTGATGAACCAAGCGAACGCGCTGCAGGACACGACGTTCCGGGCGATCCGCATCGGCGCCCCGATGGCGGTCGCCGCGCTCGCCGCCTTCGTGCCGCTCCATTGGCTCGTTCTGGTCAACGCCTTGGCTTACGCCGCCTCCGCCTGGTTCGTCGCCGCGGCCGGCGATCCGCCGGCGCCGCCCGCCCGCGCCGTCGACGGGCTTCCCGAACGGATGACGCCCGGCCGATACGCCCGCGACATTCGGGATGCGTACCGATCGCTGCGGTCGAATCGGCCGCTGCTTTACACGCTCGTTTTCGGCAACATGGGCTTTCTCGCCTGGCAGGTGCTGTGGACCGTCGGCTTCCCGGTGCTCGCCGCGAACCTCTCCGGCGGCGCCGCGTCCGCGGCGGCCGAAGGCGGCGGGAGCGGCTGGCTCGGCGTCATCGTCGGCTGCTACGGCGCCGGCAATTTGTTCGGCAGCCTCGTCATGACGCGCCTCCCCGTCGCGAAGCCGTTCCACGCCGTCGTCGGGGGATGGCTGTTCCTCGCGGCCGGGTACGCGGTCATCGCCGCCGGGTCCGACGTCCCGTGGCTCGTCTGCCTCGGCGCCGCCGCGGCGGGCGTCGGCGGCCCCGTTATCGGCATCCCGCTGCTGACGGCGATCCAGACGATGTCCGAACCGCAATACACCGGCAAAGTGTACTCCCTCAACATTTTGAGCTTTACGCTGTTCTGCATCGGCTCCTCCTCGATCGGCGCGCTCGGCTTCGGCGATCTTCCGGTTCCGGCCATGTTCGGCGCAGGGGCGCTCTTCCTCGCCTTCATGGTCGCCGCCGCCTTCGCGTTATACGGCCGGGAGGCGAAGCGCAAGCCGCCTGCGGCGGTATCGCCGTAAGCTCTCGCCGCGCAAATAAAATTCGTTCACACGAAAGAGCGCAAGTGTGATATTTTGGAAAAAACGGAGGCGATACGAATGACAACGACGTTCGAAAGCATGTTGCAGCATATGGCTTGGGCGGACCGGAAAATCGGTAAGGCGCTGGCGGAAGCGGAGAACCCGCCGGCGGAAGCGGTGCGCTGGTACGCGCATATCGTCACCGCGGAGATGAACTGGCTCTCGCGGCTGACCGGCGGAGACAGCTTCGTCGCGCCGCTGTTCCCGGAGTGGGACGTCGCGACGGCTGTTGCGCAATCGGAAGAGACGCTGCCGAAATACGAAGCGTTCCTTGCGTGCGTCGACGACTTCTCCCGCATGGTCGAATACAAGAACAGCGCCGGCGAGCCATTCCGAACGTCCGTCAACGACATCCTGACGCACGTCTTCCTGCACGGCAGCTACCACCGCGGGCAAATCAACGCCCGCCTGCGCACCGCCGGCCTCGAGCCGACCCCCGTCGATTACATCGTGTTCGTCCGGGACCGGCAGTAACCGAATAACGACGCAACGAAGCCGCTCGGCCAACCCGAGCGGCTTCTGCATTACCACGTATATTCGTCCGGCACGTACTCGATTTTCGATGCCGCACGGAGCCGCAGCACGCCCGCCGGCTCGTCGTACGCGACGCTGCCGCCGTCCGCGTAAAACCAATGCTTCACGACCGGCTGCCGGTCTTCCTCGAACACGAATACGTTCAATTCGTTCCGCCATTTCACGATCTCGTCCGCCGCCTCGCCCGCGGCCAGCCGCACCTCGAACGCCCAGCCCGCCCCATCCGGCAGCTCCTTCGCCTCGAACGGCGTTCCGCCCTTCGCCGAATCGACGAACGTGCGGCCGCCGACGGCGTGCTTGATCAACAATCTGCCCTGCATGTCGTTCGCGCCTCCCGGGTTACGGCAAATCGATCAGCAGGAAGAACGATTCTCCCCCGCCCGCAGCCGTCAGTTTCAAGTCCGGCGTCTCCGTAATGCGCGCCGTGTCTCTCGCGGCCAGCGCCGCCGTCTCCGTCGGATCCGCCGCGTTCGCGACGTACATCGATCCCTCGATAACGAACAGGAACGCCCGCCGATCCCGCTCCTGCAAAAATTCGAGCGACTCTCCCGCCGGAAGCCTCGACAAATAGATCGTCATGTCTTGGTGGATTCTCGCGACGCCTGCGCCGCCGTCCCGCGACACGATCGGCACGAGCCCCTCCCTCAGCGCATCCACGTCGAACGCGGACGTTTCGTACGACGGGGGCAGCCCTCTCCGCTCCGGCTCGAACCACATTTGGAGCAAATTGACCGGCTCGTCGTCGGACGGATTCGCCTCCGTATGGATGACGCCCGTTCCCGCCGTCATGCGCTGCACTTCGCCGAAGCCGGTCACCGCCACGTTGCCGAGACTGTCCTCGTGCCGCAGCTTCCCGCTCAGCACGACCGACACGATCTCCATGTCCGCGTGCGGATGCGCGCCGAAGCCTCGCCGCGGGGCTACCGTATCATCGTTGCACACGCGCATCGGTCCGAATTTCGAATTGTTCTCGTCGAAATAGTCCCCGAAGGAAAAGCTGAAGTTCGACTGCAGCCAGCCGTGGTCCTGACTGTACCGGGTATGCTTCGGATATACGTGGATCACTCGCGGTCCCTCCATTTCTTCCCTTATTGTACCCTTTCCGCGGACGCGCGAAAAGCCGGCCCCGTACGGGAGCCGGCCTCCCCTGCGCAACAACAAAAAACACCCGAGGCGCAAAACCTCGAGTGTCCGTATAAGATATCGATTAAATGATGCCGTGGGCGATCATCGCATCCGCGACTTTCCGGAATCCGGCGATATTCGATCCGACCACCAAGTTGTTCGGATACCCGAACTCTTCGGCCGCCTGAATGCTGTCCTTATAGATGTTCTTCATGATCTCCCGGAGTTTGTCGTCGACTTCGTGGAATCTCCAGGAAAAGCGCATGCTGTTTTGGGACATTTCCAAGGCGGAAACGGCGACGCCCCCGGCGTTCGCCGCTTTCGCCGGAGCGAAAAGAACGCCGGCGTTATGGAAGACGTCGATCGCCTCCAACGTTGACGGCATATTCGCCCCCTCGCCGACCGCTTTCACGCCATTGGCGACAAGCAGTTTTGCGGCCTTCTCGTCGATTTCGTTCTGCGTTGCGCACGGCAGCGCAATGTCGCAAGGAATCGACCAAATCTTTTCGCAGCCCTCCACATAGATAGCGTGCGGGTGCTCCTTTACGTATTCGCTGATTCGCTTTCTTTCGACTTCTTTCAACCGCTGCACCGTCTCGAAGCGGATTCCGTGCTCGTCGTAAACGAAGCCGTCGGAATCGCTGCACGCGACTACCTTGCCCCCGAATTGAGTCGCCTTTTGAATCGCGTAAATCGCGACGTTTCCCGACCCGGAGACGACGACTTTGGCTCCGTCGAAGCTAAGCCCTTTCGATTGCAGCATTTCATCGACAAAATAAACCGTTCCGTACCCCGTCGCTTCTTTTCGAGCCAAACTTCCTCCGTACCCGATGCCTTTTCCTGTGAAAACGCCCGCTTCGTATCCGCCGCGAATTCGCTTGTACTGCCCGAACATAAAGCCGATTTCTCTGGCGCCGACTCCGATGTCGCCCGCCGGCACGTCCAGATCCGGACCGACGTACTTGTATAGTTCTGTCATGAAGCTTTGCGCGAAACGCATGATTTCGCCGTCCGATTTCCCCTTAGGGTCGAAATCCGATCCGCCTTTCCCGCCCCCGATCGACTGACCGGTTAGCGAGTTTTTGAAAATTTGTTCGAAGCCGAGAAATTTAATAATGCTGGCGTTGACGGACGGATGAAACCGCAGACCGCCCTTGTAAGGACCTAAAGCGCTGTTAAACTGCACCCGAAAACCGCGGTTCACCTGCACTTTACCGCTGTCGTCCACCCAAGGCACCCGGAAGGTGATCAGTCGCTCCGGTTCCGAGATCCTCTCAAGGATACCCAGTTGCCGATACTCGGGCACTTTCGCCAAAATCGGGACCAGCGAATCGAAAATTTCTTTCACCGCTTGATGAAATTCCCGTTCATGCGGGTTTCGATTCACCACGGTTTCGTAAACTTCTTGAACGTATTTCCTAGCGCCCGCTACGTTCTGCTCGTCGTACATTGGGTTCATCGGAACGAAAGGCCACCCTTCCCATTTATATCTTACATGAAATGACAAGTTTAATTATATGGCTTTTTCCTTATCCATGAAAGCCCCTTCAATGGAAATTTTCGAGCCCGCTCTATCTCCTTAACGAACCGCAAGTGAAACCCATTATTTAACACAACCTCCGACTGAAGGGGTGAGCCAAAGCAGAGTGCATGTAACAATTTGAGAGAGCCCTCTCGGGGGCTTATTATCTTTAAGGAGCAGGGGAGTTCCCATACACTTTCCCCCTACGGTTCCCGATGCCGATCGAACATTCCGTCAAAACAGCGACATTTGCTCCGGCGGCGGCTCGCCGGGGGCTTGTCCGAGCATCGCCATGAGCCGCCTCGCGTTGCCCGCGCCGTGGCCGCCGGAGTTGTTGTTGAAAATAACGTCGATCGCCTGCGTCGATTCCAGCATCCGCTCCAGGATGCCGACCCACTCGCGCAGCTCTTCGTCGTTGTAATCGTACAAATACCGCACCGCTCGCCAGTCGGCGCGGCCGCCGGTCTGCCAATGCGCAGCGTTGCGCCCGTGGAACCGAACGATCGTCCGCTCCGGATGCGTCGGCACCGGCACGAGCGGCACCGAGCCGAGGCCGGCCTGCGGCTCGTCGCACACGCTGTGCATCCACCCTTCGCGCTCCATGAACGCGAGCGTCTTCGCGCGCATGTCGGACGCGAACCAGCTTTGGTGGCGAAATTCGAGCGCGAGCGGCGCCCCCCCCATGAGCGATTTCGCCCGCCGCAGCGCCGCCACGTTGTCACGCGTGCAGTCGAACCACGGCGGATATTGGAACAAGTACGCCCGCAGCTTCCCGGACCGCTCCATCGGTTCGAACGCCGCGCGGAACGCGGCGAACAGCGCCGCTTCGTCGTCCTCGTTCCGGTCCCCGGCTCCCGCCGCGGCCGCGGGCCGCTCCCCCGTCAGCAGCCTGCCGATCGCGCGCCGCCCCGAATCTCGGTCGTGTCCCGTCATCTCCTGGTACGCTTTCACGACGAAGCCGAAGCCGGGCGGCGTCTCCTCCACCCAGCGGCGCACCGTGTCGGGGGAAGGAATACCGTAGAAGGAGCTGTCGACCTCGACGACCGCGAAATGCTTCGCGTACAACGCCAGCTTGCGGCCCGCGGGCGTTCCCGGCGGCGTCACCGTATCGTGCCCGCCCCAGCCGGCGAGGCCGACGGCGACGCGCTCCTTCGCCGAACTCATGCGCCTTCCCCCTTCCTCCTTCGCTCCGGCGTCTTCACGATTCGCTCCCCCACAGCTTCCGGCTCTTCCGCAGGAAGCGGTACCCTTTGCGCACGCCGTTCATGAGGGGATCCGGAACCGCCACGGGATTGTCATGCATGAACGGCACATAGAGCCGATGGTACGCGCGCTTCAGGTCCCGCCACATGTGGCAGGGTTCCGGCTTCAGGAAGTCGGACACGTCGACCACGACGCCCCGTCCCTCATCGGTCACCATGACGTTCTTGCCGTGCACGTCGTGCGGGTTCAGCCCGCGTTCGCGGGCATAATCGAGCGCTTCGTCGATATCGTCGACGACGCGCTTCGGGATGCGCACGCCCTTCTGCACGCATTCGTACAACGTCTTGCCGTACAGCCGTTTCAATACGAGAAATCGCCGCGCGCGGTCGGCATGCAGACATTCCGAATACGCCTCGTGTTTACCGAGCCGACGGTACACCTCGACCTCGTCCTCCCAGCCTTCCTTGCCCGGCGCGTACAGCTTCACCACGCGATCCGGGTAATCGGGATGGGCGACGACGGCCGCGTAATTGCCCCGGCCCAACAGCTTCCAAGGCGCAGGCAGCTCCGACACGACGACGGGGTCGTGAGGATCCGGGCTGTCCGCGCGGAAGCCAGGAATCAGATCTTTATATATAAGTTCCAAAAATGCGTCCATTGGTATCACCGCCCGAACCTATTGTAACATTCCGCCCGAAAGCCGGGCATTCCTTTCGCCGGACCTGTTTCAGCATATGCATGTTTTCTTCTTTTGGCCCACCCGTCCCATTCGCGCGACCTTCTCGATATACTCGGACGCGAGCGGCACCTTGCAGGCCGTGTTCCCGACGTTGACGTCCACCTTGCCGATGGCCGCCGCCGCCGCGGCCGCCTCCCCATGCAGCGCCGGCACGTAGCAGCCGACGGCGATGACGAAGCCGTTCATCGCGTACCGCACCCGGTTCCGCTCCTCGTGCACCGACGAACGCGCGCGCGCCAGCAGCCCCGCGATCTCGTCCATCGCCAGCGTCTCGTCCGGCGCGATCGAGAGATAGCTTGCGTAGACGCTCCACCCGGCGGCGGCGGTCAGCTCCCCCTCCGCCTCGATCCAGCCGCGAGCGAGCTCGAGCGCGAACGGGCTTTCCGCCGCGACCCACGCCACGGCGCTCTCCGCGAGCATGTACCAATTCGCCGCATGGACCCACCGCGTCAACTGCTCCTTCGTCGTGCGCTTGGGATCGATCGACAGGGCGGCCAAGTACATCGCGTCGCTGTTGCCGGAATCGAACAGCCGGACGGCCAGCGCCTGGTCCTTCTTCACGGTTTTGGCGAGCTTCTTCAGGTCGCCGATTTTCACCCCGAACAGCGGCTCCTTCGCTCCGTGGTTCAGATACGTTCGCTTCGTCCGCTCGTCAGCCATCGCCTCGAGTGCGCTCATGACTTCTTCGTACGTCATATCGTTTCGATTCCTCCCGCTCGGCCGTGTCTGCCATCATGATACCGATTATAGCGCGAGTCGGCGTCTTGTGGTTCGGCAACTTGCATTCCGGTAGAAAAAGGACCCCGATATGCGATGATGCCGGCGGCGAGGCCCGCTCCAACTTCCCCCGTTTCGCCCCGTTGTCACAAAAATGCAGGCCTTCTCGTTACAGAGGCAAACAAAAAAAAAGGAGCGATTTCGATGAAGGAGCATACGGTTGTCGTCGTCGGGGGCGGTTATGCGGGCATTCATACGGTGAGGGCGGTCAAGGCGGAAAGCGAACGGAGCGGCGTTCCGGTTCGGGTCGTGCTGCTGGACGAAAAAGCGTACCATCTCAAAAAGGTTCGCCTCGTGCAGGCGGCGGCGGTGCCGACGGAACTCCGGGTGTCGTGGGAGGCGATGTTCGGGGCGGGCGAAGCGGCCGTCGTGCAGGGGCGCTGCCTCGGCGTCGACGCTGCGGCGCGGCGGGTCCGGTACGCGGAACCGGACGGGACGGAGCGGTCGCTGCCGTACGACCGGCTCGTGCTCGCGCTCGGCAGCGTCGTCCGCGGCGCGCCGGAAGGCGCGGGCGGCATCGCGCTGCGCGGCGAGGAAGAGGCGGAGCGCATCCGCCGCCTCGTCGAGGCGAACCTCGCCGCGGCGGCGGGCGAGCACGATCCCGAGCGGCGGGCGGCGCTCGCGGCCGTCGTCGTCGCGGGCGGCGGCATCAGCGGCGTCGAGACGGCCGCCGAATTGATGAAGGCGATGAAGCGGCAGGCGGCGGCGCTCGCCCTGCCCGTCGAGCTGCCTCGCGTGACGCTTGTGCTCAGCGGCAACCGGCTCGTGCCGCTCATGACGGACGGCGCGGCCGAGAGGCTCGAGGCGAAGATGCGCGCGATCGGCGTGCGTATCGTCCGGAACGCGCGCGTGGCGCGCGACGCCGGAGACGGCTTCGCGGAGCTGTCCGACGGCCGGCGCCTGCCGTCCGGCTGCACGATTTGGACGATCGGGGTCGATCCGAATCCGGCGGTCCGCACGCTCGGTCTCCCGACGGACGACGCCGGACGGCTGATCGCCGACGCGCGGTTTCGGGTTCGCGGCGGCTATGATACGATATATGCCATCGGCGACAACGCGCATATCGTCGACGCCGCGGGCGTCGAAGCCGGCATGACGTGCCGCGAGGCGATTCAGGAAGCGCAGCATCTCGGCAAAGTGCTGCTCGCCGACATCGCCGGCCGGCCCGCCGAGCCGTACCGCGCGGCGACGCGCCAGCAGTACTGCGTCGACCTCGGCGACGGCGAAGGCTTCGCCTGGATTCGCCATTGGGGCGTCGACTTTACGGTCGGCGGCGCGCTGGGCGGGAAAGTTCGTGAATACACTTGGAATGCGGGAAGCTTAATGAAATAAGGAGCGTGGCGCATGGTCGAAACGACGGACGATTTGTATGTGAAGTATAGGCCTCTTCTGTTTTCAATCGCATACCGCATGACCGGATTAAGAGCCGAGGCGGAGGACGTCGTTCAAGACGTCTTCCTCCAGTGGGCGCGGCGTCCGCCGGAAGCGCAACATTTGGAGCATCCGAAGGCGTACTTGTGCCGAATGACCGTCAACCGGTGCACCGACCTCGCTCGCTCGGCTCGGGCGCGGCGGTTAACGTATTTCGGTCCGTGGCTTCCGGAGCCGCTCGTCGCGTTGGAGCGCGACCCTGCCGCCGCCGTGGAAGAGGATGAGACGCTGTCGTTCGCTATGTTGCTGCTGATGGAGAAGCTGCGGCCCGTCGAGCGCGCCGTCTTCGTGCTGCGCGAGGCGTTCGGCTTCGAATATGCCGACATCGCCGGCATGATCGATAAAACGGAAGCGAACGTGCGGCAAATCGTCAGCCGCGTCCGCGCGAAGCTGGACGCCGAGCGGCCGGCGGACGCCGCGCCGCAAGCCGCCTTCGCCTTCGCGTCGGAACTGCTTGCAGCGTTCCATCAAGCGTCGAGCAGCGGCAATCTCGAGCCGCTCATGCAGCGGCTTGCGCCGGACGTCGTCCTGCTGTCGGACGGCGGCGGGAAAGCGTTCGCCGCCCCGGTGCCGATCGTTTCCCGCAACCGCGTGGCCGCGTTCCTCGGCGGCTTGATGCGCAAAGCGGCGGAAGCGCCCGGCAAGTATTCCTTCATCCCCGTCCCTGTCAACGGCGGCCCCGGCCTCGTCGTGCTTGAAGGCAGCAGCGTGAGCAACGTGATGACGTTCGCGTTCGGCGCGGACGGCGCTGTTCATGACATCTACATCGTCCGGAACCCGGACAAACTGAGACATGTTTCCGCCGCCCTGCGAATACCCTAGTACCACTACGGACAAACGGGGTGGAGCATGTCCTGGATCGAAGCGTTTCTCCTCGGACTCATTCAAGGGCTGACGGAATTTTTGCCGATCAGCAGCACCGGCCACCTCGCGCTCGGACGCCATGCGTTCGGGCTGCAGGAGGCCGGTTTGTTTCTCGACACGATGCTGCATGTCGGCACGCTCGCGGCCGTCGTCTTCTACTACCGAACGGAGCTGCTCGACGTGCTGCGGCGGCCGTTCGGCCGCACGAGCATGCTGCTCGCCGTCGGCACGATTCCGGCCGTCGTCGTCGGGCTGCTCTTCGAAGACTTCTTCGAAGCGATCTCGGTCAGCGGCGCGACGATCGGCTGGGAGTTTCTCGCGACCGGCGTCTTCCTCTGGTTCGCCGACCGCATTCGCGACGGGCGCAAGCGCATGCAGGACATCACCTACGCGGACGCCCTCGTCATCGGCGCGTTCCAAGCGGGCGCGATCATGCCCGCCCTGTCCCGCTCGGGCCTGACGATCGTCGGCGGCCTGCTGCGGAAGCTCGACCGCGCGACGGCGGCGTATTTCTCGTTCCTGCTGTCGATTCCCGCCATCCTCGGCGGCGTCGTCATGCAGGGCGCGCACCTCGTCGACGGCAGCGCGGGCGAATCGATCGGCCTCGGAGCGCTCGCTATCGGCGCGGCCGCCTCCGCCGTATTCGGCTACCTCGCCGTCCGGTGGATGATCGATTTCTTGAAGCGCGGCTCCCTCAAAGTGTTCGCCGTCTACGTCTGGGCGCTCGGCCTCGTGATCATCGCGGCGCAGCTGTTCGGCAAGTGGTGACCGGGCCGAGTTGAACCGCCTCCTCCGCTTCGTTACAATAAGAGCAATATTTCATGAGGAAGCGGTGGTTTTGTGGCGGCGCGTAGTGGTCGCGGGCAACAAGAACGAGGCGGACGGCGAGGCGGCGGCCCGGCGGGACCGCAGGAGAGAACCGGGCGGCGCGGCGGAGGCAAGCCGGGACCGCAGCCGGGAGGCAAGCCAGGGTTGCAGCCGAGCGGCAAGCCGGGTTCGCAGCCAGGCGGCAGAGGGCCGCGCGGCGAGCGCGTGGAACGCCCTAGCGGGAATCCGTACGGCCGGGGCCGCGGCGCGGCGCCGCTCGCAGCCGACGCCCGGGGACGCGGCTCCGCGCCAGGCTTCGGCTCGGCCGGCGCCCCGATTCCGGCGGCTGCCGCGGCGGGGCTCCAGCCGAACGCGGCGAAGCGCAAGGGCGAATGGTACGAGATGAAGCTGCCCGAGACGCTGGCGGCAGTGCCGCTGAACGGCCTCATGCGGCTGCTGCCGATTCCGGCCAAGGTCGCCGGGCGTCTCATCAGCGTGAACGGCGTCCAGCGGCAGGGCAAGCTGCTGCGGCTGAAGCTGTTCCCGGAGGAGCGCCCCGAATTCGAGCCCGAATGGATGGAGCTGAACATCCTGTACGAGGACGACTTCTGTCTCGTCGTCAACAAGCCGGACGGCATCGAAGTGCATCCGAGCGCCAAGGGCCAGCGCGGCACGCTCGCGCACGGCGTGGCCGCGTACTACGACATGACGAACCAAGCGTGCCGCGTTCGTCATATTCACCGGCTCGACAAAGATACGACCGGACCGGTGCTGTACGCCAAGAACGAGCTGGCGCACTACGTCTTCGACGCGGCGATGCGCGAGAAGCGCATCGAGCGGATTTACACCGCCCTCGCGGAAGGCGTCATCCGGGACAACAAGGGCGTCATCGACGCGCCCATCGGCCAGGACCGCCACCACTCGACGCGGCGGCGGGTAAGCGAGACCGGCGAACGCGCGGTCACAAGATACGAGGTGATCGAGCGGTTCGCCGATCACACCCTCGTGCGGCTGCGGCTCGAAACCGGCCGCACGCATCAAATCCGAGTGCACCTCTCTCACCTCGGGCACCCGATCGCGGGCGACGGCTTGTACGGCGGCCATCGCCCGATCATGCAGCGTCAGGCGCTGCACGGCGAGAAGCTCGTCTGGCCGCACCCGTGGACCGGGGATCGGCTCAGCGTACACGCGCAGCTGCCCGACGACTTCGCCGCCGCGCTCCGCGCGCTGCGGGAGCCGGGCCGGAAGCCCGTACGCTAACCCGGCGACGAACCGAACGCCGACGAAATACCGAACGCCGACGACGTAACGAACGAAGAAACCTCCCCCCGCTTCCGCCGGGAAACCCGATCGTCGGGTCCCGGGCGAGCCGCGAGGGGAGGTTTTTCGCATTGCAACGGTTACGCCGAGCCGCCGCCGCCGATCTGCGAGGCGGCGCTCCGGATTTCGTCGATCAAGCGTTCGAAGCCGACCGCCACGGCGTCGGTCAAGTCCGCGACGGCGCGCTCGATGCCCGCGAGCGCCGACGTCTGTTCCTCGATCGCGGCCGTCTGCTCCCGGATCGACTCGCTCACGCCGGTGACTTCCTGCATCAAGCCCGTCAAGGCGAACACGATCGCCGCGACGCCGATCGACAGCGCCAGCGCCAGCACCCAGCGTTGGTTATACCAAGGCTTCGGCTTCGCGTGCGCTTCCCTTCTCGAGCCGAACGGCTCCGTCGGATACATATAATAACTGCGGTCGTCTTCGACGAAATATTGGGGGCGGTACGATTCATGAGGCCGGCGCGGCGAAGGCGGCAGCCGCTCCTCGCCTGCGCCGCCGGCGCCCGGATGATGGCGTTCGTTCTGTTCGTTCATCGCGCGTTCCTCCTCGAATCGCCGGAAGAGCCGGCGGAATTGCCATAACGTTCGCGGTTCGCGGCCGATTTCGGTCCGTCGGCGGCGACTCCCCGCATAATTGGGCGCCTGTTACAGAAACTATAGAAGGAATTCCTTCCCGGAGCTCCCGAACATCCACTACGGAGGAGAATCCAACCGATGAAAAACCAAGGCAACAGCATGCAGCCGCAAAACCCGAACGCCCAGGCGCAGCAATCGCTCGACCATCTGCACAACGCCGTCGCGATGGCGCAATCGCACCCGAGCGAGCAGCAGATCGAGCAGGCGAACAACTCGCTCGCGAAGGCGCAGCAAGCCGTCGACCAAGCCGAGGAGAAGAGCAACCAAGGCGCGGCGCAGCTGGCGCGGAGCGAGCTGCAGGAAGAACAGGAAAATCTCCAATCGCTGCAGTAAACCGACGACGACGAACAAAAAGGGACTCCGACGGGCGACCGTCGCAGTCCCTTCTTTTGCATTCGCCGAGGCTCGGCCGTCCGTCGGAAAGATTTCACCGAAATCTCTTGCGCCGACTGGCATTCCGCGGGGCTCCTCCAGTACACTGGTAGAAGAGGGGTGAAGCGAACATGCCGACATGGAAGAACTCCGCGGCCCGCGTGTGGAACGGCTGGAAGCGGCGGCGCGTGCTGTCCTGGTTCCGGCCCGGCGCGGTCGTGAAAAACCGGTATACGATTGTGAAGCCCATCGGCGAAGGCAGCTACGGCCTCGCTTACTTGTGCAAGGACCGTCGCGCGGGCGACCGGCTTTGCGTCTTAAAGCACGTCCAGCCGCTGCGCGGCGGCGCGGTCCGCACCGAAGCGGTGTACAGCCTCGAGACCGCGATGCTCGAGCGGCTTCGGCACCCCGCCGTGCCGCGGCTGATCGACCGGTTCCGCTACCGCGGGGCGTTCTGCTTCGCGATGGAATACGTCCCGGGAATCAGCCTCGAGAAGCTGCTGTTCGAGGAGGAGCGGACGTTTACCGAAGCCGAGGCGCTAACGCTCTTACGACGCTTGCTCGACGTCGTCGCCGACGTGCACGCGGCCGGCATCGTGCACCGCGACATCCGGATCGCCAACGTCATCCTGGACGGCGAGCGCGTCTCCCTCATCGACTTCGGGCTGGCGCGAGAGCTCCGTCCCGGCGCGCCGGATCCGGTGCCCGACGACGTGGCGGACGACGATCCCATGGAGAAGAAGCTGCGCCGCCGCGTCGACGTGTCGAGCGATTTTTACGCGATGGGGCACCTGCTTCTTTTTCTGCTATACAGCTCTTATCCTGAAGCCCGGGAGGAGCGCAGCTGGGAGGAAGAATTGTCGACGCTCGCCCCGGATACGAAAAGGCTGCTCCGCCGGTCGCTCATGACGGAACAGCCTTATGCCTCTGCCGACGAGATGCGCCGCGACGTCGACGCCGCGATCCTCGCTTGCGCGGGTTAACTGCTATAGCTGGAATAGCCCTTCTTCTTATAATACCCGTGACCGTATTGATTGTGCTTCGGGGGTACGCCGTGCGTCGGCTTGTGGAAATGGTCGCTGCTGCTGAACTTCTTGTACCCTCCCCCGTAATGCGGTCCATGGTGCTTCTTCTGCGAGGACGAGAGGAGCATCT
>NZ_DASQNA010000003.1 GCF_035645195.1 Paenibacillus sp.
CTTCGCCCACTTTCTTGCCGCGGATGAGATCGAGCACCAGGCGCGCTTTCCGTGCCGTGATGCGAACATGACTCAAGTGTGCTTTCGCTTCCACGAGATAGTATCCTCCTCTCGAGTGACCTTGTCCGTATTGGGGAAAATGATCCGCTTGCGTGAAGCGCACCCTTTTCCCGCTGGTCCTTACAAATCAATTATCTTCTACCGGTTTTCTTGTCGTCGTCGGTGTGGCCCTTATACGTACGCGTCGGCGCGAATTCGCCGAGCTTGTGGCCAACCATGTCCTCCGTTACGTAAACCGGTACGTGCTTGCGGCCGTCGTATACGCCGAACGTGTGACCCACGAATTGCGGGAACACCGTCGAGCGGCGCGACCACGTCTTGATTACGACCTTCTTGCCCGATGCGTTCAGCTCTTCGACTTTCTTGAGCAGATAGCCATCGACGAAAGGTCCTTTCTTTAAGCTGCGGCCCATGGATGATCCTCCCTTCCTGGCTTAAGCCTGATCGCGTTGCGCCGATTACTTCGTGCGGCGGCGAACGATATATTTGTCGGATGCTTTGTTTTTCTTCCGAGTCTTGGCGCCAAGGGTTTTCTTGCCCCAAGGAGACATCGGCGACTTGCGGCCGATCGGTGCGCGGCCTTCGCCGCCGCCGTGCGGGTGATCGTTCGGGTTCATGACGACACCGCGGACGGTCGGACGCTTGCGCAACCAGCGGTTGCGGCCGGCTTTACCGATGTTGATCAGCTCGTGGTCTTCGTTGCCTACGGATCCGATCGTTGCGCGGCATACCTTAAGGATGCGGCGCATTTCGCCGGAAGACAAGCGAATGATCGCGTACGTGTCTTCTTTACCAAGCAATTGAGCTTCCGTGCCTGCAGCGCGGACCAACTGGCCGCCCTTGCCCGGCTTCAGCTCGATGTTGTGGATAACGGTACCGACCGGAATGTTTTCCAGCGGCAGCGCGTTGCCCGGCTTGATGTCGGCATCCGGACCGGAAACGATCACGTCGTCGACTTTCAGACCCTTCGGCGCGAGGATGTAACGCTTCTCGCCGTCGGCGTAGTTGATGAGCGCGATGTTCGCCGTACGGTTCGGATCGTATTCGATCGTCGCAACGCGTCCAGGAACGCCGTCCTTGTTGCGCTTGAAGTCGATGATCCGGTATTTCCGCTTGTGACCGCCGCCGTGGTGGCGAGTCGTAATTTTACCCTGGTTGTTGCGGCCGGCTTTGTTCATCAGCGGCGCAAGCAACGACTTCTCGGGTTTATCCGTCGTAATTTCCGCGAACGCGTTGACCGTCATTTGACGGCGCGACGGCGTAGTCGGTTTAAAGCTTTTTACTGGCATCTCGTGTCCCTCCTTCTTTCAAGAATGATTACTCTGCCGTTTCGAAGAACGTGAGTTCTTTGCTGTCCGGCGTGAGCGTAACGATCGCTTTTTTCCATTCGGACGTATAGCCGCTGTACCGGCCGTAGCGCTTCGGCTTGCCTGGTACGTTGATCGTGTTCACGTCCGATACTTTGACCTTGAAGATCGACTCGACGGCTTGCTTAATTTCCGTCTTGTTCACGCGACGATCGACTTCGAAGACGTATTTCTTGTCTTCCATCAGCTCGCTCGTACGTTCCGTGATGATCGGGCGACGGATAATATCGTATGGGCTTTTCATTACGCGAACACCTCCTCGACTTTCTTGGCGGCATCCTTCGTAATGATGAGCTTGTCGTAACCGAGTACGTCGAGCACGTTGATGCCTTCCGCCGAAACGAACTTCGCGTTCGGCAAGTTCCGTACGGACAGCGCCACGTTGTCGTCATACTCCGCCGTAACGACGAGCGCCTTGCGATCGACTTTCAAGTTGTTCAAGAGCGCCTTGATTTCCTTCGTCTTCGGCGCAGCGACCGAAAGGTTGTCGAGAACGATGATTTCGTTGTCGATCACTTTCGAAGACAGCGCGGACTTGAGGGCAAGACGGCGAACTTTCTTAGGAAGCTTGAAGCCGTAGCTGCGCGGAGTTGGTCCGAAGACGATCCCGCCGCCCTTCCATTGCGGAGAACGGATGGAACCTTGACGCGCGCGGCCAGTACCCTTCTGCTTCCAAGGCTTGCGGCCGCCGCCGCGAACTTCGCTGCGGCCTTTCGTTTTGTGCGTGCCGAGGCGAACCGCCGCTTGCTGCAGCAATACCGCATCGTGCATGACGTACGTATTCGGCTCGATGCCGAACACCGTATCCGCCAATTCGACTTCGCCCACTTGGGCGCCGCTGACATTATACAAAGCTACTTTAGGCATGGATGCTCCTCCTTTCTTTATTTCTTAAGCGCCGATTTGATTTTCACGTAGCTGTTCTTCGCGCCCGGAATCGAACCCGAGATCAGGAGAACGTTGCGCTCCGTGTCCACTTTAACGACCTTGAGATTTTGCAGCGTAACCGTCTCGTTGCCCGTGCGGCCCGCCATTTTCTTGCCCTTCGGCACGCGGTTGGCGTCGCGGTGAATCGCGAGCGAACCTTGGCCTCTGTGATATTTCGAACCGTGGGACATCGGTCCGCGGCTCATGTTCCAACGCTGGATCGCGCCGAGGGTACCGCGGCCTTTCGAAGTACCCGTTACGTCAACATACTCGCCTTCCGCGAACAGGTCGGCAGTTACCACCTGGCCAACTTCGTATTGAGACAAGTCGACATCGCGGAATTCTTTAATGTAGCGCTTAGGAGTCGTGCCAGCCTTCTTCACGTGGCCAAGCGCCGGTTTCGTAGTGTTCTTTTCTTTCTTCTCGTCAAAACCGAGCTGGATCGCGGCGTAACCGTCGTTGTCAGAGTCCTTCTTCTGAAGAACTACGCAAGGACCCGCCTGGATTACCGTTACCGGTACGACGTTGCCGTCTTCCGTGAACACCTGCGTCATGCCCAGTTTCTTTCCTAAGATACCTTTTGTCATGTTGACACCTCTTTTCTTCCTATAAATAAAGTAGTTTATTTTGCAAATGTATCGCTTCGCTCGTGTATTAGAGCTTGATTTCGATATCTACACCGGACGGCAGGTCCAAGCGCATCAACGCGTCGACGGTTTGCGGCGTCGGGTTGACAATGTCGATCAAGCGCTTGTGCGTACGCATCTCGAACTGCTCCCGGGAATCCTTGTACTTGTGAACCGCGCGCAAAATCGTGATGATTTGCTTCTCCGTCGGTAACGGGATCGGACCGGAAACGCCTGCTCCGGAACGCTTTGCCGTATCGACGATTTTCTCCGCGGACTGGTCAAGAACTCTGTGATCGTACGCCTTCAAACGGATACGAATCTTTTGCTTCGCCATGGTGAAAATCCCTCCTTCTATCGCCCAATTTTGT
>NZ_DASQNA010000004.1 GCF_035645195.1 Paenibacillus sp.
AAATTGCTGAGTACATCTTGTACTACAACACCGAACGTTTTCAGAAAAAACTCGGCGACCGCTCCCCAGTCGAATACAGGGAAACGATCGCCGCTTAACATACTCTTTTCTTACTGTCTACTTGACGGGGCTATGACCAAATCGCCAAGGCTTTGTTTTTTTAATTTGACAAAAGGACCCTTTCGACACATAATGTTAGTATCCTAACAATTGAAGGTGATTCAGATGCACCTGCCGAAGGCGGTCGGTTTCGAAATCAAGGTATTGTCGAACTTAATCAAACGGAACCTGGACGAAGCATCGTCGGAGGAAGGGCAAGACTCGCTCACGGGGATGCAGGGCTGGGTGATCGGATATGTGCTTGCGAACGCAAACCGCGAAGTGTTTCAGAAAGATATCGAAAAAGATTTCAACATTCGCCGGGCGACCGTGACCGGTGTTCTTCAGCTGATGGAACGCAACGGTCTTATTATTAGAGAGTCGGTGGCTTACGACGCTAGGCTGAAGAAAATTACGTTGACACCGAAAGCGTTGGAACTTCATGAACGGAACGTTCAACGATTTCTGGATTTTGAAGCCAAGCTGACGCGCGGGTTGAGCGAGGAAGAGATCGAGTTGTTTTATGCGATCGCGGAGAAGCTGAAGAAAAATCTAGAGTAGCGTTTTTTACCCGAATAGTTAGGGTTCTAACAGTAAGGGTGTGAACAAAAGGGCGAGTGGGAGGAACGTTGTTTATGAAACTCATGTTACGGTACCTGAAGCCGTTCGCGCTGACGCTGACGGTCACGATTGTATTCTTGTTTGTGCAGGTGCTATGCGATCTCGGATTGCCGAGATTAATGAGCGATATGGTCGACACCGGGATCCAGGCAGGGGGCATCGAGCAAGGAGCGCCGGAGGCGATCAGCGCCGAAGGGGTAGAACTGCTTACGGTATTTCTGAACGAGCGGGACGCCGCAACGTTCGTGTCCGGTTACGAGCTTGTTCCGGCAGGAACGAACGAAGTCGCGGATCGATATCCGGCGGCGGCAACGAAGGATATGTATCGGTTGGCGGAGGCGGACGGCGAAGAGGCGAAGGCGATGGATGCCGTCTATACGCGCGCGGCGCTAGCGCTGGCGCTCGCCATGCAGCAGCTGCAAGAGGAGCAGCCGGGTACGTCCGTTGCGCCGGCCGGCGTCCCCGACGGCGCGGCGTCCGTCCAAGCGGAGCAACTGTATGAGCTGACGTCGTTGCTGTCGCAGATGAAAGCTTCCGGCGAGCTGGACGCCGTGCTCGCGGCTGCGGCGGGCAACGTTTCGACGGGCGGACCGCAAATCGCTGTCGCGTTCACTCGGATGTTCTACGCAGAGCTCGGCGTTGATCTTCCGAAGCTACAGCGAGATTACATTTTACAAGTAGGCCTCAAAATGCTCGGGGTCGCGCTTCTCGGCGGAACGGCGGCGATCCTCGTCGGCTGGTTCGCCGCGAAGATCGGCACGTCCGTCGCGATGCGTTTGCGGCGCGATGTGTTCGAGAAGGTCGGGAAATTTTCGAGTACGGAATACGACCGCTTCTCCACGGCTTCGCTCATCACGCGCTCGACGAACGACGTACAGCAAATTCAACAACTGATTCTGATGGGTATTCGTATGCTGCTGTTCGCTCCGATCATGGGCATCGGCGGCATCATCCTTGCGATCCGCAGCAGCGTATCGATGAGTTGGATTATTGCGGTGGCGGTCATTTCAATCCTAGGACTCATCCTCATCATGTTTTCTTTGGCGGTGCCGAAGTTCAAGGTGCTGCAGAAGCTGGTCGACAAGCTGAATCTGGTCAGCCGCGAAAATTTGTCCGGCATGATGGTCATACGCGCGTTCGGCAACGAAACGTACGAGGAGCAGCGGTTCGAGCGAGCGAACGACGACCTGCGCAAGACGAATCGGTTCGTGCAGCGCACGATGGCGTTCCTCTTTCCCGCGATGATGCTTGTGATGAACTTGATCACGGTGCTTATTATTTGGGTCGGGGCGCACCAGATCGCGGCGTCCGAGCTGCAGATCGGCGATATGCTCGCGTTCATGCAATATGCGATGCAGATCATCATGTCGTTCTTGTTCATGTCGATGATGTTCCTAATGGTGCCTCGAGCGCTCGTCTCCGCGGAGCGGATCCGGGAAGTGCTCGACACTGATCTTACGATTCGCGACCCGCAGCAGGCGAAGACGTTGGAACGGGGCGCCGACCGGGTCACTGTAGAGTTCCGGAACGTATCCTTCCGGTACGGCAATGCGGAGGAAGACGTACTGCACGACATCTCGTTCACGGCGAAGCCCGGACAAACGACGGCAATCATTGGAACGACCGGCTCGGGCAAGTCGACGCTCGTGAACCTTGTGCCGCGCTTCTATGACGTCACCGAAGGTTGCATTACGCTGAACGGAACGGACATCCGGGAGCTAACGCAAGCGGAGCTGCGCGAGCGGATAGGCTATGTGCCGCAGAAAGGAGTCCTGTTCGCGGGCGATATCGCCTCCAACGTTCGATACGGGAAAGAGTCGGCCGACGAAGGGGAGATCCGCGAAGCGCTGGAGGTCGCGCAGGCGAAGGCGTTCGTCGACAAACTTGAGGAAGGCGTCGCTTCGCCGATCGCGCAGGGCGGGACGAACGTCAGCGGGGGCCAGCGGCAGCGCCTCGCGATTGCCCGCGCGTTGATTAAGAAAGCGCCGGTTTACATCTTCGACGACAGCTTCTCGGCGCTGGACATGAAGACGGACGCGGCGCTGCGGAAGGCGCTGAAGACGTTCACCGCGGACGCAACCGTGCTCGTGGTGGCCCAGCGGGTCAGCACCATTAAGAACGCGGAGCAAATTATCGTGCTCGATCAAGGCCGTGTCGTCGGCAAGGGCACTCATCAAGAGCTATTGGCCGGTTGCCCGACGTATCGGGACATCGCGGAATCGCAGATGACGAAGGAGGAATTGGCATGAGCGGGTCCGGCAGCCATAACCGACCGAAGCACGACGCCCCGCCGAAAGGTCCCATGGGCGGGCCGCCCGGGGGGATGGGCAAGTTCGAGAAAGCGAAGGACTTCAAAGGCGGGATGAAGAAGCTCCTTTCGTATTTGACGCCCTTCCGGTGGCAGCTCGTCGCCGTTGCGTTCCTCGCGGTCGGCGCGACCGTCTTTACGATCGTCGGGCCGAAAATTCTCGCGATGGCGACCGACGAGCTGGCGGCCGGCATCGGACGGATGATGCGCGGCGAGGAAGCGGCGATCGACTTCGGTTTCATCGGTACGATCGCGGTTGCTTTGCTCGGCATTTTCCTGCTCGGCGCGGCGTTCAGCTACGTGCAGGGCCATGTGATGGCGAACGTCGCGACGAAGATGTCGTACCATCTTCGGAACGCGATCATGCGCAAAATCCATCGCATGCCGCTCGGCTATTTCCATCGGAACAGCCAAGGCGACGTGTTGTCCCGGGTCACGAACGACGTCGATACGATGGAGCAGGCGCTTAGCCAAAGCATTACGCAGCTTCTGACGTCGCTTGCGACGGTCATCGGCGTCACCGCGATGATGCTGACGATCAGCTGGCAGCTGACGTTGATTGCGCTCGTGATGGTGCCGGTCTCGATGTTCCTCGTGATCGCCTTGGTGCGGGTGTCGCAGAAACATTTTCGCAATCAACAGAAATTCCTCGGTCTCGTGAACGGACAGGTGGAAGAGACGTACGGCGGATTTCTCGTCATGAAGGCGTTCAATGGCGAGCGGAAGGCGCTCGAGCGGTTCGACGCGGAGAACGAGAAGCTGGCGGACAGCGCCAAGAAAGCGGAGTTTTTCGCCGGGCTCATGATGCCGGTCATGATGTTCGTCGGCAACCTCGGGTACGTCGCGGTCTGCATCGTCGGCGCGTCGCTGGCGGCGAACGGCAGGGTGAGCATCGGCGGCATTCAGGCTTTCATTCAGTACGTGCGGAACTTTACGCAGCCGATTATCCAAATGGCGAATTTATCGAGTCAGCTGCAGCGGATGGTCGCGGCGGCGGAGCGGGTGTTCGAGTTTCTGGATGAGGACGAGGAGGAGGAGCGCACGGGCGCGGCGCCGATCGAGTCGACGGCGATCCAGGGCAACATCCGGTTCGAGCATGTGCGGTTCGGTTACGAGCCGGGGAAACCGATCATTAAGGATTTCTCGCTAGACGTGAAGGCCGGGCAGCGCGTCGCCATCGTCGGTCCGACCGGAGCGGGGAAGTCGACGATCGTCAAGCTGCTGATGCGATTCCACGAGCTCGACGGCGGCGCGATTTATGTGGACGGGCGCGATTTAACGTCGTTCAAGCGGCAGGACATCCGGACGAAGTTCGGCATGGTGCTGCAGGACACGTGGCTGTACAATGGCACAATTATGGAAAATATCCGGTACGGACGGTTGGATGCATCGGACGGGGAGGTCGTCGAGGCGGCGAAGGAGGCGCAGGCGGACCATTTCATCCGGACGCTGCCGGACGGCTACCGGATGGAACTGAACGAGGAAACGAGCAACGTTTCGCAAGGGCAGAAGCAGCTGCTGACGATCGCGCGAGCGATTCTGGCGGATCCGCGGGTGCTCATTTTAGACGAAGCAACGAGCTCTGTCGATACGCGCACGGAAATCCTTATTCAGAAGGCGATGGATCGGCTGATGCAAGGTCGGACCAGTTTTATCATCGCGCACCGGCTGTCGACGATACGGAACGCAGATTTGATTCTTTGCATGAACGAAGGCGACATCGTCGAACAAGGCACGCACGAGGAATTGATGCGCCGCGGCGGATTTTACGCGAATTTGTACAACAGCCAGTTCGAGCAGCCGGAGGCGGAGCCTGTGGCGGGGTAGGCTGTTGGATCGCAGCGGTCAGACGGAATGGGAGCGGATTCGATATCGAGTCCGCGTCACTTAACCCATGAATGGATGCGCAATCGCCACTTCCGATTGCGTTCCCCTTCCCCTCCACCGGAAGATCTCATACCCTACAAATGAATTCGGTTCGCTCGGACATGATGGTAACTAACAGCGACGTTCCGACGGCTCCGGCGACTTGACGAATTGTATAACTGATTGCTGTGCCATGCGGGTTTAGCCGTTTCAGCAGTTGATTTAAACCCGCGGTTTGAATCGGCATGATGAATAATGCCATTCCGATTCGACGCGCCGTAGAAATGAGAAGAAGATAGGTATAACTCGTGGAGTCCGTTAAATTGATAACACCCTAAGGTCGTTACAATCGTAATGAGTAAATCAGTAATCGAAAGCCATTTTGCTCCGAATTTGTCAAATAGCTTCTCGGTGACAGGCATGAACATCCCCATCATAAGCGCGCAAGGGAGCAGCAGCAAAACCGGTTTCTAGAGCGGTAAAACCGCGTGCATTTTGCAAATAAATCGGTAGCAGCATCATGTCGGCGTACATGACTACCGTAACAGCAATTCCAATAACCGTTGTCAAAGAAAACATGTTGTACTTAAAAGCCTTTAAGTCGAGCAACGGGGTAGAGGAACAGCGGGATAGCACGGTTTTCCAGGATTTAAATTCCATCTATTTGTGAAACATCACAGGCTTTAATATCACCGGTACGTTATAGCGCTTCTATAAAGCAGAATTGTCAGCGTGAAAGCCGAGAAGCGGCGGGACCATATCGAGGAAATATTCGCCGAGCGCACTCGGGACATTCAATTCTTCTCCGCGGACTTTTAAGCGACGGCTGCGGAAACACTCCGCCACCAAGCGGATTCACATCGGTCTGTCTCGAAACAATACCGACGAAGTGAATGAGGGATGTATAAACTTTCGGCGTCGTTCAAATTTGTCTTATGGCAACACAGACGAATTCGTAGAGTACGTCCCAAGCCCAAGCCTCGATTCGAATTTTAACGAATGGAAGCGAACCGTACCGCGACCGCATTCCCTTAACTCCAGGGGGGCGGTCTTATTTCTGTTTCGATGAGTTGAGTTTCGCAACTCATGTAACACACTTCGATTAGGTATGTACTTAGCATGGTGTAAATCAATATACGCACTAACAGTATTGTATTATCTGCAAATTCAAGGTGTTTAAAGGAATATTGGTTTCAAAATAAGCTCTCTATATAAATGGTATGTAATTAAATGTCGGAGGGAAACGAACACTTTTCCCCCGTCATTGTAAACAAAAAAAACAAGGTGGTAGTATGAGTTTCATAACTCATCATATGATATTGACATAGTCATTTTATTCATGTCCAAAAAAGAATGCGGTTTCGACTCGAGATGGCGGACAACGGGGAGAAGGATATGAAGGTTTTAGTCAGCACGAAAGTATTAAGCGAACTGACGGAAAAGATTCAAAATGGTGATTGGAAACCGGGAGAGAAGCCTTCGTTATCCGCCTAGCTTCCGAATTCCCTATTAGTGTCTCTACGTTGCGGGAAGTCAATTTTGAAAGAAAAGGGTTACATTCGTTTTGGCTCACAGCTATTGGCGCTCAGACGATATGTTTGAATTAAGCGGGGTGTCGTTTTGGAATATGTCCTCGCTGTTGGAGTTTCGGAATTTACTAGAGCCGGAGACGCTCACCTCGCTGCAGAACGGGGTTCGGTTTGGCAAATTAGACGAATTAAAGAAGCGGCGAACCGGATGCATGAGAATGTGGAGAGGCTGAGGGTTACTTAAGTGTCGATATCGCCCACGAGTAATCGTCGAAGCCTGCGCCAACGAAATTATGATTCGGATCCCTAGCAGCGTCCCAAATTTCCACATGTTGACCGCGCTGGCCATCGAGCACCGTAATTCCCAAATGGCAAAGGAGGATGAGTTTCCATTTAAACGATGTGCAAAACTACTTTTCAGTAGGCAACCTAGGCATGTACTATCTTCCCTCTCCGACTAAGAGGTTCCCGGACGGTGCACAACTTCAGCCCGTGTATGCTATGAAAGATCAAGGCTAATGAGAAGAAACGGCGTTCTTCCTCCCGATTTGTTATGTAGTGTTCAGTACAGATGATGGCTTCTAATCCGGTGTCAGTAAAGATTTTGCGAGATTCAGGGGCGGATAACGTATAATATGCCAACGGTCCTCACCTCCTCCCCAAGCTGGCGTTCGTCAGTCCGTAAATCTGCCGATGGACTTATACGTTGAAGTTCCGGATATGTTCAGCGGATTCATTCGTCATTATGAAATTCCCGAAATCATTCGAATTCTATTCCCCAATTACATTAAGTTTGCTCCCCGTAATCATCCCGACGTATATCCTTCCGGTAACATCTTGAGTCTGTAAACATATCTTTGTGCCGCGAAAGGGTTCGTCGCGCTGCGCTGTCACCAAACCGTTTATGGTACCGAGTTTGTTAGATCGGGACCGTAAAGAGCTGTGTGGACAGGTTACGGGGACCCCAGACAGGACGTTGGATGAAACGTTTGGAATTCAACATTCCCGTATTGCGATCATCGGCGGTTCTGCCGATCATCCTACACATATTCTCGATCATCAGACGGTAGCGAAAGCGTAATCAGCTTGTTCTAACAGTCGGTTGAAGAAGGCACCTGAGTTTCATCGTTGTGATTTCCGGGTAAGGACCTGAGGCGTTCGGAATACCGGAGATGCTGAAGCCCATCTTGGGGGTTACAGGGGGGATGGACTACTCGGCATCTGGTACGCTTCTATCATCAATCGTCGGTTACGGGATTCTTCTTGTTAAGCGTTAGCGCAGTCGGGCATGGGAAGCTAGGTGTTGGTCGACCGAAAGCCGAGCGCTCTAACTCTTTTTTTTTCGAGGAGGAACGGGGCATGATTGATTCCGATGAGTCTCTTGAACAATGGCTGGAGCTTCAGAACCGTTATATCCAGGATTTGGTTCGCAGGAAAGAAGAAGAATCCAATCAAAGAAGAAAAAGCAATATCGACGAAATTAAACACTTCATCGACCAAAAATATATGGAAATGCTGACGCTCGATAACATCGCAAATCATTTCTATTTTAACAAAGAGTACTTATGCCGTGCTTTCAAGCGCAAGACGGGCTCGACGGTGACGAAATATATCACACAAAAGCGAATCGAAAAATCGATTCAGTTGTTGGCGCGCACGTCGTTGCCGATCAAAGACATAGCCGAAGCGGTCGGCTACTCCGATTTGCAATATTTCTATAGACTCTTCAAGAAAATGACGCAAAAGACGCCGATGCAGGTTCGCGAAAACCCAACTGCCTTCAGTCAATATCGTCCAACGGAAAGGTAAAGAATATCCAATGAAATTAAAGCGTTTCCATAATAATCTGAAGTCGTAACGGAAAGCGTTATTTTACAAGGGAGGGATGCAGCGTGGAAATACCCAGAATGCGCCCCGACGAGATTGTACGAAAACTCGCTTATCCCGGCGGCGCGGTTCGTATGGTACTGGACACGGATACATACAACGAAGTCGATGACCAGTTCGCCTTAGCATACGCGTTAGCTTCCAAAGAACGGCTGCGGTTGGAAGCCGTGTATGCGGCGCCGTTCCGGAATGATCGGGCGGCCACTCCGAAAGAAGGGATGTTGAAAAGCTACGAAGAAATCCAGCGAATCTTTCAGTTGACCGGGTACGAGACATTACCTAAGGTGTGTAAGGGCTCGGAGCGCTTCCTCGCCGACCTGGCGACGCCGGAAGAAAGTGAATCGGTTCGAGACCTGATCGAGAGAGCGATGAACGGCAGCGACGACGATCCGCTTTACGTCGTAGCCATCGGGGCTATCACCAATGTCGTCTCCGCAATTCTTCTTGAACCCCGTATCATCACGAAGATCGTCGTCGTCTGGCTTGGCGGCAATCCGTTGCATTGGCCTCATACGAAAGAATTCAACATGCTTCAAGATCCAATTGCCGGAAGATTCCTTTTTGACTGCGGCGTTCCCTTGGTCCAAATCCCTTGTTTCGGGGTCGCCTCCCACCTTACTGTCACGCCTTATGAGCTTCAGGCCGTTCTCGAAGGACGCAATCCGATGTGCGACGCGCTTGTCTCGATGTTTAAGGAATACGACACCGATTGGTACGGAAAGGCGAAAAAGCTATGGGATGTAGCTGCGATTGCTTATCTCGTAGATGAGAGGTGGGTACCGACCCTGACGGTCGAAAGCCCGATCGTAACCGAACGGGTGACGTGGGGAAAGGGGGAAGGCAGGCACTTTATCAAGTCGGCGCTGTACGCTCGACGCTCACCCATTTTCCGAGATCTCTACACAAAGCTAAGTGGTTTGTACTGAAGATAAGGAGGGTTTCGATATGAAACGTCCGATTACGTTCACGGCGCTGGCGTCCGTGGTTCTAATAACGGCTTGTTCGACGGGAGGTTCCTCGGGAGGGGGCAAGGCGGTTCTCGATTTCTGGAACGGCCATACCGCTTCGGATGGAGAGGTAATGAAGGAAATTATAAAACGTTATAACGAAACGAACGAAGACAACATCGAAATTAAAGTGGATATTATGCCGTGGGACACCTTCTTTCAAAAGCTCCCCCCGGCGATCGCAACCGACACGGCGCCGGCGCTCGTCGATTTCGGCACGGGGCGGATCGCCGAATACGTAAAATCGGGTTCGATCATGTCCCTCGACGACTTCTGGTCGGAAACGGGGTTAAACGAGAGCGATTATGATCCTAACGTACTCGAACTCGGGAAGTATGACGGGAAATATTATATGCTTCCTTTGCAATATAACGGAATTTATTTGTATTGGAACAAAACGCTATTCAAAGAGGCCGGACTCGACCCGGAAAAACCGCCGGAAACGTGGGAGCAGCTCGCCGAATACGCCGTAAAACTCACGGACCCGTCAAAAAATCAGTACGGGCTCGGGCTTCCGATTAAGACGGCACCGCAGTATTTCGTTCCGCTGATTTGGAGTAACGGCGGCGAAGTTGCGGATGTCGAAGAGAAGAAGTCGCTTCTAAATTCACCGGAAGTCATTGCGTCCATGGCCATGCTTCAAGATTTAGCCGTAAATAAGCAGGTTACCCCGAAGGCGGCGACGGGTCCTGACTTGGATAATCTCATGACGAGCGGTCAAATTGCAATGTATATCAATGGGCCGTGGCTCGTCAGCGGTCTGCGGGACGGCGGTATCGACTTCGGCATTACCGCGCCGCCTGCCGGAACGGTAACTCAAGCCAATATGATCGCAGGCACTTATTTTGCCCTTCCGTCCTCCACGTCGGAGAGCGATAAGAAGGCTGCATACAAATTTATCAAGCATTGGATGTCCGCCGAAATTACGAAGGAATGGTCGATGCGTAACGGCTTCCCTCCGTTCCACAAGGATGCTATCGAGGATCCCGAGGTGAAGGCGGATCCAGTGCTCTCCTCCATCTCGGCGCCGAGCAAAGTGTCCAAAGCGCTGCTCCCGGGATACGCCGGAGCGGCGAACATCAACTCGGATGCGCTCTGGCCTATGATCGAGGAATTATTCATCGGCGGGGCTACGCCGGAAGATGCGGTGAGGAAGGCATCGGATAAGATCGACGAAATTTTGCGAACGGTCGAATAGCAAAGCATGAAACGGTCTCCTGTCGCCTCCGTTTTGAGGCGGCAGGAACCAAACCGGAAACGGATGTGATGTGAAATGAAGCAAAGGTTGAGTTACTTCGTGGGACCGACGGGTGCCGCTTATGTCTTCCTGCTGCCGGCAATGGCCATCTTCTTCATCTTCATGGTAATTCCGCTGATCGCTTCGCTGGTGATGGGGCTGTTTTCGATCGACATCTTCCTTAAGAACATTAAATTCGTTGGTCTCGACAATTTTACGAAGTTGTTGGGAGACGACCGATTCTGGAATTCTCTAAAGAATACGCTGTATTTTACGGTGCTGGAGATGCCCTTGCAAGTCGCCGTCGGATTAATCGCCGCCGTGCTGCTCTCCAAGCCTACAAAATTCAGGAAAGCATTGAGGACGACGTATTTTATCCCGGTGGTTTGCTCCCTGACCGCCATGGGGATTTTGTGGTCCATGCTGCTCGACCCGAATCTCGGCATGATTCCTTATTTTTTTGAGAAGCTCGGGTTTCCCAAAATTGCTTTCTTGAAGGAACCGAATCTGGCCATGCCTACGGTAGCCGTCATGAGCGTATGGAAAAACTTCGGGTTTACGATGGTCATCCTGCTGGCAGGCATTCAGGGCATCTCCGAATCATATTACGAAGCGGCGGAAATCGACGGCGCTTCGAAGATGAAGCAGTTTTTCCATATCACGATTCCGTTATTGATTCCCGCGTTAAGCTTCTGCATCATTACGAACACTATCGGCTGCTTGCAGGTGTTCGACCAAGTGTACGTCATGACGCAGGGAGGACCTCTGTTCCGAACGGAAACGATCGTACAGTATATCTACAATGCCGGGTTTACGTTAGCGCCGTTCGACTTGGGTTACGCCTCCGCCATTGCGGAAGTACTGCTCGTCATCATCGTTGTCATCACCTTGCTGATGCACCGTTTCTTTGCAAAGCGAGAGACCACAGAGTTTTAGGAGGGCAGGTTATGACCGACATCGGGCTGAGCAGATCGACCCCGGATGCCAAGCGGGTCATAAGCGGCTTCGGCGAATGGTTCGGGAGAGCCTTCGCAGCCCTTTTATTATTGGGATTGGCGGTTAGCGTCGTGTTTCCGTTCGTGTGGCTGCTCTTGTCCACTTTTAAGAACGACGGGGAGATTATTCAATATCCGCCGAAGCTGTTTCCGGGCGAGTTCACCATTTCCCAATACGTCCATGTATGGGAGAGTATTCCGCTTCTTAGCTTCCTTCGAAACACACTGATTTTCTCCGTAAGCGTTACGGTGATTTCACTCTTTATCGACTCTATGGCCGGTTATGCTTTTGCGAGGTACAGGTTTCCCGGAAGGGGCATGTTGTTTGCCTTCATTCTGATTTCCATGATGATTCCGTTCCAAGTTATCATGATTCCATTATTCGTCGAAGTGTATAAGCTTGGGATGCTGAATACGTTCATCGGTTTGATCTTGCCCCGGGCGGCCAGCGCATTCGGGATTTATATGATGAGGGCGTTTTTCGTGTCGCTGCCGAAGGAGCTCGAAGAGTCCGCTAGAATCGATGGGTTGCGCGAGTTTGGAATATATTGGCGAATCATGATGCCGCTTTGCACTCCGGCTCTCATTACTTTGGCGATCATTCATTTCATGGGGGCGTGGAACGATCTTCTTTACCCGCTCATGCTTACCAGTTCTACGGAGATGAGAACGTTATCCGCCGGACTGGCCATGTTCGTGGGAGAACGTGTCATCCAATACGGACCAACGCTGGCCGCGGCGTTCTTATCCATCCTCCCTCTGTTGATCGCGTTCGGCTGCGTGCAACAGTACTTTATTCGGGGCGTCGCGATGACCGGGTTGAAAGGATAATCCATCGTAAGGAGTGGTACCTATGCCATTCGTTCTTTGTTACACGAAAGAAGGGGAGGACAAATATCGGGATCTCAACGATTCCATGCATCTTGCGCTGAGTTACAACGGTAAGGAATTTGTTCCGCTTCGCCACAATACCGGTATTTTATTTCCCGAAGCCGATTTGAATGACGGTTCTATGCCGGGATGTACAAAAACCTTACTATATCCTTGGCTGTTCCGCTTCAAAGACGGGGGCGTCGGAGTCGTTGCCGTCCGTCGTAACAATGCTAACCGACCCGATCCGCTGAGTATCGGTTCAATCATGCTCTACCGGTCCGATAACTTCACGCATTACAAGTTCGTAGGATTTGTTGCGTTAGACAGCAGCGAAATCCAAAATCCACGCTGCCGCTATGAGGAAGCAACCGATGCATATCGCATCGAGTGGGAGACCTCTGAGGGCGTCTTTGGAGGATATACCGAGGATTTTACCGCCATCGCCGAAAAGGCACCCTGCCAATCTTCCTTTGAAGCAGCAGGCGATTACGGGATCCCGGACGCGGTACCCGGCAATGTCGTTGCTATCACCATGGAGGAAGCGAAGCACATCGAACATACGTTGGGTGTTATTTACAACACCGGGGTGAAACCGATCGAAGTGACGGTTCATGTTGGTGACACGTTGGATGTGCTCAAGCTTCCGAAGGCAATCTGTGAATATAACGACGGCTCCGAGCACAGCATGCCAGTTGACTGGGATCGGGCGACGCTTGAAAGCATCGATACATCCGAACCCGGCGAGTACACTGTGCCCGGAAGGATTATCCAGAAGGTATATCCCTTCCCTTTCATCGAGCACGCTTCCGACCCTTGCATTTTTAAATACTTTAATAAGTATTTCTTCATGGCAACAGGAAGAAGAAGCGTAAATGTTCGCGTCAGCGATACCATTGACGGTCTTAGGGATGCTGAAATCATTGAAATTTATAAAATACCCGAGGAAGATCAAGAGTCCGGCAACATGTGGGCTCAGGAGATGCATATCATTAACGGCATTCCATATGTTTTTACGACTATCGGCAAAAACAATATGTGGAATACGGTGCAAAGCGTGATTCTTCGTTGCAACGGCGACCCGACGGACCCGACCGCATGGGAGGCGCCTCGTTATGTCGTGAAAGCAGACGGTACCATATTGAACGAGAATGGCATCACGCTGGATATGACTTATTTTTGTATCGATGATGTTCATTATGTCTCATGGTCCAACCGCGATATTTTGTACAACGGGGATAATCGCAACGAATACGGCACCTCGAACGGTCCCGCAGATATTTACATCGCTACGATCGATCCGAACGCGCCTTGGCAGCTTACGTCGGACCCCGTATGCATATGCCGTCCCATCTATGGATGGGACCGAATTGAGACGGAGGTCGACGAAGGGCCCTATTTATTAAGACATAACGATGATTTATTTATAACCTTCTCCGGTTCCAGCGTCGGCGTCCTTTACTGTGTCGGGTTGCTTCATGCAAAATACGGAAGCGATTTGCTGTCGCCTGAATCCTGGACGGAAACACCATACCCTATCCTTACAAAGGAAAGTATCCCGGGCCAGTACGGCCCTGGACATAATAACTTCATTAAGGATCCCGACAGTGACGATGACTTAATCGTGCTGCATGCAAGGCCATATGCTACAGGGCAGGACGAAAATCCTAGACATGCTACGATCAGGCGTGTTCACTGGAATGCGGGAGGATATCCGGTATTAGAAATGACCCCCGAACAGGAACTGAATCCGCAATTTGCCAATGTATCTGTTAAAATTCGTGTAATTAATGTAACCTAATACGTTCACGGAGGCATCCCATAGCAAACATATGGGATGCTTATCTTTTATTAGTCGAAAGGAAATCAAAATTGCTTCGTCGAAATTGGAACGACCCAGGAGGAGGGGAGACCTCTTCCCTTCAACCTGTCAATAATACTCAAGTGGTGAGCAAGAATTTGCATGTAAGCGCTTAACGCCCTTCGATAAGATAAAGATGCAAAAGAAAAACACGAAAGAGGGGATTGAGTACATTGAAGAGGAAGCTTCATCGAATGACCGTTCTCACGTTGCTCGTAGCCATGGCGGCCGGTTGCTCGGGCACTGCGGGCGGGGGCGAAAGCGTCGGTAGCACGCCGGCGGGAGGAGAAAGCAGCTCGGGCGAGAAGGTAACCGTAAGCATCTTGTCGTGGTTTAACGAAGCCGCCATGAAACCGGTGATGGACGAGTTTATTAAGGAAAATCCGAACGTCACGTTCGATTTCCAATACGCTCCTCCGGTAAAAGATTACGTAGAAAAGTTGAAATCGATGATGTTCGCAGGTACCGCCCCCGATATCGTGTTCCAGTGTTACGAAAATAAAATGGATTTGGTCAACGGAAATTATTTGGTCGACTTGACCGGCCAGCCGTTCATCGAAGGCCTTTCTGAATTCAACCGTGCCACGTATACGGTGGATGGGAAAATTTACTCGTTCGGTCCAACCACCTGGGTTGGCGGTTTAATCTACAACGTCGATATGTTCGAAGAAGCCGGTATTACGGCCGAACCGCAGACGTGGGAACAATTCCTCGACGTCTTGGCGAAGCTTAAAGCCCACGGCGTGAAGCCGCTGATCGGGAATGTCAACGACGCAGCCGTTAACATCGTTACTCCACTGTACGCGAACGAGACGTTATCCCAGGATGCGGCATTCGACGAGAAGCTGATGTCCGGTGAGAAGACGTTCGCGGAAGGCTGGACGAAGCCGCTCCAGATGTTTTACGAAGGATTGGTTCAACCCGGGTACTTAACTGGCGATATGCTGCCGCTCCAAAGCGATCAAGTGCTGAACGAGTTCATTAACGGAAATGTTGCGATCATTCAAGGCGGGACGTGGACGATTAAAGATTTGCGCAAGAAAAGCCCGGAGATGAACGTCAAGATGATGCCGGTCCCAGGCGAGTCGGCAGGAACGGCAACGTATTTCGGCGCCTCCGACGCATCGCTCGCCATCAATAGCAAATCGAAAAACAAGGAAATCGCCATGAAGTTCCTCGAGTTCGTAGCTTCCCCGAAAGGGTTGGAGCTTTATTTCAAAGGAACAGGCAACATCATCACGGCGCAAGGCTACGTGCCGGAAGTAGACCCGTCCCTGTCTTCCGCTTACGAAGGCATGAAAGCCGGCAATCTGTACATTCCGATGGGCGGCTGGACGAAGCATACAGAAGCGCTACGCAACCAGTACGTCATCTCGTTGCAAGACATGGTCGTCGGCAAAATTACTCCGCAGGAAGCCGCGGAAAGTATGGATAAGAAATTCAATGAATTGGAAGGGAATTAACTCCGCTGGCGTTGATCAAGCGGGAATACTCCGTGCACGGAGCTTCCCCGCGAAAGGGGGATACACGTGAAGCCAGGTAGAAGTCTATCGACGTTCCTGCAATATCAACTGTTTTTCCTTCCAATTATAGTCGTCTACAGCGTTTTTACGATGTATCCTCTGCTAAAAACCTGGCTTCTCAGCTTCACGAATTTCGACGGCTATAACCCTAACTACAAGTTCATAGGCATAAAAAATTACGTCGCGATTTTCTATGACGAAGCGATTCTCTCCGCGCTTTCGTTCACATTACTGTATACGGTGCTTTCGGTCGTGTTGACCACCGTCGTGGCGATTCCGCTCGCTATCGTTCTTAATATGAACACGTACACGAAGAACCTGCAGCGCTCGGTCTTTTTCTTTCCTTCGGTCATGAGCGGCTTGCTGATCGGTTACGTATGGGGTTACATTTTCTCCCCGCTGGAATCCGGTGTGCTGAACACATTCCTCACTAGCGTGCTCGGGCTTGAGCCGGTATCCTGGTTATCGGATCCGACACTCTCGCGACTGAGCTCCGTCATCGTCCATGTCTGGGCGATCGCGGGCTGGCACGCGGTGCTGTATCTGGCGTTCATGCAGTCGATCCCGAAGGATTATTACGAGGCGGCGAGTATTGACGGGGCGACGGCGCTACAACGAGTAAGGTTTATTACGATTCCGTTGCTGCGCAACGCGATGGCCGTCAGCGTCATGCTCATTCTAACGGGCAGCCTGAAGGTGTATGAAATCCCATTCGCGTTGACGAACGGCGGGGGACCGGGTTACACGAACTACACGATCACCCAGGTGACGATCCTTAGGGGCATCTCGGAACTTCAGATGGGGAAAGCGGCGGCGATGTCGATCGTGTTCTTCCTGATGGTCATGGCGTTTACCTTCCTGCAGTTCCATACGATGCAGAAAAACGGGGAGGATTAAAATGGCGAATCGGAAAATGTGGTTGGCCGACGTGCTCATGCTTCCCGTCTGGCTCTTATTTTTCGTCCCGTTCTACGTGCTGCTCGTGAATACGTTCAAGACGTCCGCTGAAGCCAGCCTCAGCATGGTAGCGCTTCCGAAACACTTCACGTTCGCCAACTACGTGAAGGCTTTCGAAAACACACCCGTAGTACAAAGCTTCTTTAACACATTGACAATTACGGGGTGTTCAGTCGCACTCATTGTGCTCTTCGGGGCAATGGCTGCCTATCCGGTCGTCTTTCGAAAGAACAAATGGCATTCGTTCCTGATGTACTACTTAATGACCGGATTTTTGATCCCGTTCCAGTCAATTCTCGTGCCGTTGTACATCCTTATGCGGGATTTACAGCTGCTAAACAAACTGAGCGGCATGATCATGTTCAACACGGGCGGGGCGGTGTTTTCGTTCGTCCTGATTATGAACTATATGAAGTCGATTCCGAAGGAGCTCGCGGAGGCGGCAACGGTGGACGGGTGCTCGATATTCCGAATGTTCTGGTCGATCGTGCTGCCGCTCCTGAAGCCGGTGACGGTGACGGCAATCATCTATCACACCATTTGGATTTGGAACGATTTCCTCGCGACGTCGTTGTTTATCAACTCTCAGTCCAACTCGACGCTCGTTATGCAAATTTATGCGGCGAAAGGGGAGTTTAACGTCGATTGGCCTTCGTTCCTCTCTCTGACCGTACTTACCGTCCTGCCGGTTGTCGTGTTTTTCTTATCGATGCAGCGTTACGTTATTAGCGGTCTAGTGGCCGGCGCAGTGAAGTCGTAAGTGGCATTTAATCTATCCACTGCAGGAGGGAATTCCATGTTGAATCGGAAAACGCTTAGTTTGGCGACCGTGCTCGGCGCGACCGCCGTATTCGCAGGTTGCTCGGAGAGCGGGACGACGCCGGACGAAGCCACGGCGTTAACCTTTTGGACGTTTCACGAAGCGCATGCCGGGTTTTTCGAACTGATGGCCGAAAGATGGAACGAAGCACATCCGGACGAACCGATCAATCTCACCACGACGACGCATCCTTACGAAGAACAGCACAATAAGCTGCTCATCTCGCTGCAGTCGGGTGTCGGCGCACCGGATCTCTCAGATATCGAAATATCGAAGTTTCCGAACTTCTTGAAAGGCGAGCAGCTTCAAATCGAGGACTTAACCCCAATGGTTGAGCCGGTGCGGGACAAATTCGTCGAGGCTCGGTTCGACATTTACAGCAAAGGCGACAAAGTGTACGGCCTGCCGTACCACGTAGGTGCGACAGTCGTTTACTACAACATGGATATTATGAATCAAGCCGGCGTGAACCCGGATGATATCCGCAGCTGGAACGACTATGTGGAAGCCGGCAAGAAAGTGGCAGCGGCGACCGGCGTGCCGATGACGAGCGTCGAGACGACGGACCAATGGTCGTTCTGGCCGCTCATCTCGCAGCAAGGCTCTGACTATTTCGACGCCGACGGCAACCTCATCCTCGACAATGACACAAATATTAAGACGTTAGAGTTCCTGTACAACATGGTGCACCGCGATAAGATCGCGGTCATCGCTCCGGGCGGCTTCCACCATTCCGAAGAGTTCTACGGCTTCATGAACCAAGGCGGCATCGCTTCGATCACGATGCCGATGTGGTACGGCGCCCGAATCGCGGAAAACATGCCCGATCTAAAAGGGAAGATCGCGATCCGCCCGATGCCCTACTGGGAAGAAGGCGGCAACCGGTCGGCCGGCATGGGCGGCACCGCTACGGTCGTCACGAATCAGACGAAGCATCTAGATCTTACGAAGAGGTTCCTCGAGTTCGCGAAGCTTTCCGAAGAAGGCGCTATCGAAATTTGGAACAGCATCGGCTACGATCCCGCCCGCTGGGACGTTTGGGATTCGGAGAAAATGAACGCGAGCAACAAGCTAACCGATTTTTACGGCAACGGCATATTCGATACGTTGTCGGAGATCAAGGACGAAATTAATCCGGTCCACATGACGGAGACGTTACCGCTCGTCTCCGACGCTGTGAAGAAGAACGTCATGTTCCGCGTGCTGGAGGAGCAGTCGCAGACGCCGGCGGAAGCGTTGAAAGCGGCGGCGGACGAAATTCGGAGTCAACAATAATCCAACATTCGGCAGTGCCAGAATTCCGCCTGCGGAATTCTGGTTCAACTGCCGGTCGCGGGAGAGGGGTGCCAAACATGAAACCGCGAACGAGCATCTGGTATTCCCAAAAGAAAATGCCATACGTCTTTATCGCGCCGTTTATCGTTTCCTTTTTCCTATTCCAGCTTTACCCGATTTTAAATTCCTTCATTATGAGCTTTCAGTATATCGTGCCGGGGAAAGTGGAGTTTATCGGCTTCGGAAATTACAGAAATTTGTGGAATCCGCAGTATTTCCAGGCGCTGAAAGTAAGTGCGGGGTACACGTTTTGGATTTTGGCCGTACTCATTCCCTTGCCGCTGCTGTTTGCCGTATGGCTGAATTCGCCGAGACTTCCCGGGCGCAATCTGTTCCGCTCGACGCTGTTCATTCCGGCGCTCACGTCCATCATTGCAGCGGGCGCCATCTTTCGCCTGATCTTCGGCACGTTGGAGACGTCGCTCGCCAATTCCATTCTCGTCGGAATCGGCATGGAGCCGCAAAAATGGACGATGCGGGCCGGCACCGGAATGATGCTCATGGTGCTCCTCTCGTCGTGGCGGTGGCTCGGGGTGAACGTTCTTTATTTTTTGTCGGGATTGCAAAATATTCCGAACGACCTGTACGAGGCGGCCGACATCGACGGAGCCAACGCTTGGAACAAATTTTTTCGAATTACGCTGCCGTTGTTGAAACCGGTATCGATTTACGTGCTGACGATCAGCATTTACGGCGGGTTATCCATGTTCACGGAAAGTTACGTATTTTGGTCTAATAAATCGCCGGGCGATCTCGGACTCACGATTGTTGGGTATTTGTATCGTCATTCGTTCGAGCTTTTCAACCTTGGGTTCGGTTCGGCGATCGGCGTCAGCTTGCTGTTCCTTGTGCTGTCGATCAACTTGATTCAACTGAAGTTCTTCGGATTGTTTGGGAAGGGGGAGTAACGGGATGATGTTTCTAAAGACTCGGGGCGTACCTTCGATCCAATTCGTGTTCTTTACGCTGCTCGGCTTGGCGACATTGTTCCCGTTCTTCTGCTTGTTTCTGGCTTCGTTCAAGCCGGCGAGCGAATTGCTCCGATACGGGCTCAATCTTAAGCTTCAGGCCGACGTGCTGACGCTCGACAATTATGTGTATCTTATGACCGGCGGAACGAGCTACTTGAGGTGGTACGGCAGCAGCATTTTCATTACCGTCGTGCATACCGCGCTTTGCTTGTTTCTCTCCTCCGTCGTCGGTTACGCCTTGGCGGTGTATTCATTCCGGGGACGCAATGTGACGTTTTTGCTCGTCTTGTTCGTGTTGATGCTGCCGGTCGAAATTATGATTTTGCCGTTGTATAAGCTCTTGATCGGTTTTCAGATGATCGATTCGTACAGAGGCGTCATTTTGCCGTTCGTCGTATCGCCGTTCGCGATCTTTTTCTTCCGCCAGTATGCAAGCGGTTTACCCAAAGATTACCTAGACTCGGGGCGGGTCGACGGCTGCTCGGAATTCGGGCTGTTTCTTCGCATTATGGTACCGCTCATGGCGCCGGCGTTCGGGGCGATGGCGATTTTGCAAGCGCTGAACAGCTGGAACAACTTTCTTTGGCCGCTGATCGTGCTGCGGACGGACGCGAAGTTTACTCTGCCGATCGGGTTGTTCAGCATGATGACGCCGTACGGCAACAACTATCAGGTGCTGCTGGCCGGTTCGGTGCTGTCGGTCGTTCCTGTACTTGTTTTGTTTTTCTTCTTCCAACGCTACTTTATCTCCGGGTTGACGCTTGGAGGGGTGAAAGGATAACCGTGATCGGGAGGCGATAGGAATGAATCAAACGGTATTGTTAATCGGTACGTTCGATACGAAGGGAATGGAGTACGCGTTCGTTCGCGATCGGTTACATAGTCTCGGCCTGCGTACGCTCCACGCCAATATTGGGGTTATGGGCGACAGCGACGCCATTCGTTCCGACATTACGGCGGAGGAGATTGCGGCGGAAGCGGGCGCCGCGCTGCCCGAGCTTCGTGCCAAGGGAGACCGCGGCTTCGCGATGCAATCGATGGGGCGCGGCATGGCGAAATTGGCGCGGCGGCTGTACGAAGAAGGCCGTTTCAGCGCGGTGTTCGGCATGGGGGGCACCGGCGGCAGCTCCGTCGTCGGCGAAGCGATGCGCGCGTTGCCGTTCGGCGTGCCGAAGGTGCTCGTCTCGACCGTTGCGAGCGGCGACACCCGTCCGATCGTCGGCACACGCGACATTACGTTGATTCCGTCGGTCGTCGACGTTGCCGGCATCAACTCGATCAGCCGCATCGTGCTCACCCGCGCAGCCGGGGCGGTCGCCGGGATGATTAACGCGGGAGCCTCGAAAGAAGCGGCTGACAAACCGATTGTCGGCATTACGATGTTCGGCAACACGACGAAGTGCGTCGATCGGTGCCGACAGCAATTGACGGAGAAAGGCTACGAGGTGCTCGTGTTCCACTGCACCGGCACGGGCGGACGCACGATGGAAGAGCTGGTCAAGGACGGATTGATTTCCGCCGTGCTGGATATTACGACGACAGAGTGGGCTGACGAAATCGCGGGCGGCGTATTCGCCGCCGGACCGAATCGGCTCAGCGCGCCGGGGGAGGTCGGGATCCCGCATCTGATCGTGCCCGGGTGCGTCGACATGGTCAACTTCGGACCGAAGGAGACGGTACCCGCCCGGTACGCCGATCGTCAGTTCCACGTCTGGAACGCGAACGTGACGCTCATGCGGACGAATGTCGAAGAGAATCGGCGAATGGGTGAAATATTCGCCGAAACTGCGAACCGTGCGATAGGTCCACGTGCGTTTCTGCTGCCGCTCAAGGGCGTTTCGATATTGGACAGCGAGGGCGGCGAATTTTGGCAGCCGGAGGCAAACCAGGCATTGTATGATGCGCTGCGCCAACAGCTCGCGCCTGGTATCCGGGTCGCGGAGGCCGACTTGAACATTAATGATCCCGCGTTCGCGGACAAAGCCGTTTCGATGTTTTTGGAATTGATCGCGGAGAAGGAGAGAACAAACCGATGAAGATCGAACGGAAGCAGATTTTGGAACGATTGCGCAACAAAATCGCGGAGCGTCAACCGATTATCGGCGCGGGAGCGGGGACGGGCATCTCGGCCGCTTGCGAGGAAGCGGGGGGTGTCGATCTGATCGTCATTTACAACTCAGGTCGTTTCCGGATGGCGGGCCGCGGTTCGCTCGCGGGGTTGATGCCGTACGGCGACGCGAACGCAATCGTTATGGAGATGGCGGGCGAAGTGCTCACGATCGTTAAGCATACGCCGGTACTGGCGGGAGTCTGCGGCACCGACCCGTTCCGAAGCATGGACGTGTTCTTGAAGCAGGTGGCGGAAGCCGGGTTTTCGGGCGTGCAAAACTTCCCGACCGTCGGACTTTGCGACGGCATGTTCCGCGCCAATCTCGAAGAGACCGGCATGAGTTACCAGAAGGAAGTGGAGATGGTTCGACTTGCGAATCGGATGGGCTTGCTTACGACGCCTTACGCGTTCAACGAAGATGAAGCCAGAAGAATGGCCGAGGCGGGAGCCGACATCGTCGTCGCGCACCTTGGACTGACGACGAAGGGCAACATCGGAGCCAAAACGGCGATGCGGCTGGAAGAGACGCCGGAAGCCGTTCAGCGAATGGCGGACGCGGCGAAATCGGAAAACCCGGACGTCATCGTTCTTTGCCATGGGGGCCCGGTTTCGGAACCGGAGGATGCGGAATACGTGCTGCAACGAACGAAGGGGGTTCACGGCTTCTACGGTGCTTCTAGCATGGAGCGGCTTCCGGTGGAAGTCGCCATTACGGAACAAATCCGGAAGTTCGCTGCCATTAAGTTGAACGACTCGAACGGGTGAGGAGGAGAAGCTTTGGAGAAAACGATAAAGGTCGGCATATGCAGCCTGCTTTGGGGCAACCCGCGGGGCGACGACTTGGTCCCATGGCTGAAGGAAGTGAAAGCGCTCGGATACGACGGTGTGTCCGGTTTTGCTGACTGGGGATGGGAGTCGTATATCGACGACGGCGATTCGTTCCGGACGACGCTTGCGGAGCAGGGGTTGGAGCTGGCGAGCATGATTGTCGGCATTCATTTCAATTTCGATAGATATCGCAAGGTATTCTCGTTCATGAAGGCGAATAACTGTGTAAACCTCGTTTGTCTCGGCGCGTTCGGCAAGGGGGAATCCGATTACGGCATGGTCGGAACGTTCCTCAGTTACCTCGGTCGGGAGGCGCGGCCGTACGGCATCCGCGTACATTATCACAACCATACCGATAACACCGGCGAAAGCTTTACCGATATGGAGAAGCTGCTCGCTGCAACCGACCCGAAGTTCGTTTCCGTCATGTGCGACGTCGGTCACGCGACGAAAGACTTTGTTGAGCTTCCGGTGCGGGAGCGAGCGTCCGCGTTCCTAGATTCGTACCGGGAACGGATGAGCTTCATTGAATTGAAAGATTTTAACGAAATCACCGGCCTCAACACGCCGCTGGGCGAGGGACATTGCGATTTCGAAGCGGTATTCACCTACATGAGAACGCTTCCGTACCGAGGGTGGGTCGTTGTCGAGCAGAATGGGCATGAAGGCAAAAGCAAGGGCAGAGACCCCCGGGAGTGTGCAGCCATCAGCAGACAGTTCATCAAACAAGGATTGGGGATATAACTATGACAGAATTGAACAAGCGGCGTCTTGGCCGAACGGGTTTGATGGTAACGGAGCTCGGGCTTGGTGGATTTCAGTTTACCGGCGAATTCGGGGTGCCGCGCGCGGTCGCGTTCGACATTATGGACCTAGCGTTCCGGAGCGGGATCAACTTTGTGGACAGTGCCCCGATGTACGGCTTCGGGGAGAGCGAGGAGCTGGTCGGCAGGGGGACGGAGAAGGCCGGCGGACAGATTTACATCTCTACGAAGGTGGGCTGGCTTGACCGTACGATTGTTCGAAATCTTGGCGACGAGGCGTACCGCGACGAAGCGGCGATTCGCCGCGTGGTAGAGCACAGCATGCGGCTGCTTGGGCGCAGCTACCTTGACATCGTCATGGTTCACGAGCCCGAGTGGAAGCAGTGGGGGCTCGACCCGGATACGGGCGACGGCGTCATCCTGACGACGCTGGAGCGCCTGAAGAAAGAAGGCGTAATTGGCGCGATCGGGATGGGGGGCGGCCATCTCGACGTCATGACGCGCCTCGCGGAGACGGGGCGGTTTGACGTACTGCTTACGTTCATGCACTACGACCTCGCGGTGCAGGATGCGAAAGAGCGGCTGCTGCCGGCCGCGAAGAAGCACGACATGGGCGTCATTCTCGGAGGACCGTTCCGCCAAGGAGCGCTCGCGGTGAAGCAGGAGGCGCGAATTGCGGAGATGCGCCGGACGGGCGAATATCCGTGGGGGTTCAACGAAGAAGTGGTTCGCAAGATTGACCATATTTACAAGCTCGCGGACGAAACGGGGATTCCGCTGGCGGAAATGGGGGTTCGTTATCTGTTGAGCGATCCGCAGGTAAGCACGGTCATTCCGGGACCGCGTAAGGTCGAAGAGTTGGAGTCGAACCTGGAAGCCGCGCGGAAGGGGCCGCTTCCGGAGGACGTGTTGGAACAAATTCGGAAGATATAATACGAATCGCGTCGTTCCCCTAGGAAAACCTCCCCGGGGGACGGCGCGAATCGTTCGTTGAAAGGAAGGAGCCGCGGCATGAAGGGATTTAAGATCGTTCTGAACCTGCTGCTGTATCAACCCTCAATTATCCGAACGATCTTTTATAGCTATTTGTTGTGCAGCTTATTCCTCTTCACGACGCTTGGGTTCGTCGTCGTTCGGGATTCGACAAGCCAGCTGACGAAACAAATCTTCGATTCCGCAAACAGGACGATGGAACAGATGTCCAAAATCATGGAGGTCACGTTCCGGGAAGCGCAGCAGCCGCTCATTAAGCTTGCGCTCGACCCGGCCGTCATCGAAGCGATGACGATCCGTTCGCCGTCGCCGGCAAGGCAGCTGTATCTGGATCGGAGCATCGCCGATATCGCGTCGAGCATTAATATTTATAAGCCGATGATCAGCGATATTCTCATTCTCGGGAAGAACGGGTACGTCAACAATTTGGATAATCGGTTTTCTTTGAAATGGGACTATCCATTCCTTGAGCAGTCCTGGGTAAAAACCTCGTTCGCAGACGCCCCAAGGGGGATCATCAGCCTGGGGCAGTACGACCAAGATTTTTACAACGACAATTACAAATCCAAAGCAGGGCTAAAGACGATCGGTATGGCCTATCATGTGTACGATCCCGACGGCAACGTGTTAGGTTCCGTCATCTGTAACTTCGATTTGAAGAACTTGTTCGATATGATGAGCATGAAGTTATACGATCGGGACCAAGTCGTGTTCGTGATCGATCAGGAAGGCGCCATTGTCGTCCATCACGACCTCAACATGCTGGGGAGAGGGACGGATCCGGCTGTGTTGTCTAACATCCGGGAAGGCCGGAACGGTCACTTCACGGCAAGCGTCGAGGGCGTGGAACACTTGTTTATCTATCAGCAATCCTCCTTCTTCGACTGGTATATGCTGCTGAGCCTTCCGATGTCGGAGATTCTCGGACCGTCGGTCCATCTAAAGTCGCATTTGTACAAAATGATCTTGGCAAGCACGGTCATTCTGCTGCTCCTGTCGTTGTTAATCGCCCTCCGCATATGGCAGCCGGTACATCGGTTGCTGAAGGCGATCGATCAAATCGAGACGCAGACATTAACGTTCAAAACAGTTTCGATCCCATATTGGGAGTTGAACCGGATCCAGGATAAATTCAAAAGCCTGCTGAAGCGAATCGACGTTCTGGTCGTTCAAAATTACGCATCGGAACTGGCATTGAAGAACACGACGCTGCAGGTGCTTCAATCGCAAATCAACCCGCACTTCATGTTCAATACGTTGCAGATGCTCCAAACCGAGATCATGTTCGGCGATAAGCATGAATCGTCCAACATCGTACTCTCGCTAAGCAAGCTTCTGCGCTATTCCATGAACACCGATCAGGGCATGGCGACGCTGCGGGAGGAAGCAGATTATCTGCAAGATTATATTCGGATTGCCTCCGCGAAACTCATCCACCAACTCTCGTTCCGCATTCGGCTTCCGGAGGAGCTAGATCAGGTTCCTCTTCCGAAACTGACGCTTCAGCCGTTCGTCGAGAATTGTTTGAAACACGGCTTTCCTCCCCAAGCGGAAGGAGCCGAAATTAAGCTAAGGGCCGTACGTACGGCAGAAGGCGTACTAATCCGCATTCGGGACAATGGCAGGGGCATCCCTCCCGCGGAGCTAAGGACATTAAACGAGCGATTGGCAAAAGCCGAACCGTCCGATCAGATTGGCATGAACAACGCCGTCAGCCGGTTGAAGCTATGTTACGGAAGTGAAGCGAGATGTTTCGTTCGGTCCAAACCCGACGGATATACTTCGGTTTTCATTTTCGTGCCATACCATGAGGGGGCGCTTCTACGATGAAACTGTTGATCGCCGACGACTCTGTTTCGATTCATACTTTCATAACGAAATCTTTCGATTGGGGAAAGCTCGGTATCGAAGCGATCGAACACGCTTACGACGGGGAGGAGACGATCCGCCGCGTCCGGGAGGGACATCCGGATTTGCTGATTTTGGACATCGAGATGCCTTACCGCACAGGGATTGAGGTGTTGGAGACGACGCATGGCCAGACCGTCGCGCCGCACACCGTAATTTTAAGCGCATACGACAAATTTCAGTACGCACGGGAAGCGATGAAATACGGGGCTAAGCAGTATTTATTAAAACCGATCGATCCGAATCAGTTGGTGGAAGCGTTACAAAGCATGGTCGACCTCGTTAAACAAAAGGCGCGTACGAATCTGAAACAAAAAATTCCCGCCCTTCTCCCGGAAAGAACGTTCCTTGTCGAACAGGTGGAGGACGAAATCAAGAAATCACTGCGCATTCTGCGGTTCCGTCATCACGCAACGGCGCTGATCGGCGGAGTGACAGGGCTTGCGAAGCGACTCCAAGATTGCCCGGCTTACAGAGAACTGCGGGACCGCCTCCTCGTCTTTCCCGTCGACGATTCGCAGTGTTTCATCGTATTCGACGCGGAGATGCGATCGAAGGAAGTCCTGCTTCGACTGGGGACGCGCCTTCGCGAGGAACTCGCTCCGGAGGCGGGGGAGCAAGAACGGCTTACGATCGGATGGAGCGCATTCGATGCGCCGGGCGTCGGGGAATCCCTGCAGCAGTCGAACGACGCTTACTTGCGGGGGTATTACGAAGGAAGCGGTGTTTTCTTCCACGATCCGTTATATTTCGCGAGAGAGGATGACCCGGACTTTGCGCTAAGGTGGAAACGGCGGCTGTTCGATGCGCTCGAGCAGCGATATTCGGAGGCGGTCGTGAAAAATATGATCGACGAAATGTTCGCGTCCCTCCTCTCGCATAAGGCGAAACCGAGCCGCGTTCGCGCCTGGTGCGAGGAATGGCTGTACGAGATGGCTAGCGTCGCCTGCGCCGGCAGGGGGCATGGCCCTCGAACCGCATGGAACGACCCGGGAACGAGCCTGAAGGAAACGAAGCGCCGATTCAAGGAAAGCTTGCTCTCCCTCTTTCCAGGTCGAACGCCGAGCTCCTCGGAGATGATCCAGCTAATTAAAAAGTACATCGATAACAACCCGGGCGATGTGCTCAATCTAGAGGCGCTTTCAGAAAAATTTCACATGAACAAATTCGTAATCAGTCGAATGTTCAAGTCGGAGATCGGCGAAAACTTCTGGGGCTACGTCACGAAGGTCCGCATCGAGCGGGCGCAGGCATTGCTAGAAAATACCGACATGAAAATGGTCCAAATCGCCACGAGCCTCGGCTTCCAAGAGGAAAGCCATTTTAGTAACGTGTTTAAAAAATATACGGGCTGCAGCCCGAAGGAGTATCGAATCGCGAGAAAGAACGACAGCCAATAAAATGGAACTGATGAAAGGGACGATTTCCATGGAAAAGTTCGCGATCAACTCGAAACGCGTGTTGTCCGTTCGGGACTTTAACATTTACGGACATTTCTTGGAGCATTTCCACAACCAAATTTACGGCGGGGTGTTCGATCCGTCCTCATCGTTCGCTGACGAATATGGGATACGTAAAGACGTCGTCGACGCGCTTCGGCGTATCCGGCCCCCGGTATTGCGTTGGCCGGGCGGCTGCTTCGTTTCCGCTTACCACTGGCAGGACGGGGTCGGACCGGATAGGCAGCCGAGCTTTGACAAGGCTTGGCGCGTGGAGGATTCAAATGCGTTCGGCACGGATGAGTTCATCCGATTGTGCCGGAGCTTGGACACGGAGCCCTATATTTGCACGAACGCCGGCACCGGCACGCCCGAGGAGATGAGCGACTGGGTCGAGTACTGCAATCTGCCTTCCGAAGGAAAATACGCGAAGCGCCGCATTGCGAACGGTCATCCCGAACCGCACAGGGTCAAATATTGGAGCATCGGCAATGAAAATTATCTTCCCGGCGAGATGGGGGCGAAGACGGCGGCGGAGTGGGGCTACTTCGTCCGTGAATCCGCGAAAATGATGAAGCGGGTCGACCCTTCAATCCAGGTGCTCGCCGCCAGCGTCAAGGATATCGACTGGAACGCGACACTGCTCCGCCAAGCCGGTCCGTTCCTAGATTGGATCTCCATCCACGGCTATTGGGATTGGCTCTGGCAAAACAATAACCTCTCTCCTTACGAGAAGTGCATGACTTATACGTTGGAAATCGAACGGGATATCTTAGTTGTGAAACATATCCTCGGGGCGTTCGGCTATTTGGGAAAAATCCGAATCGCCTTCGATGAATGGAATTTGCGTGGTTGGCACCATCCCCACGTCAATTCGGCCACCGAGGATTACGTAACGCCGAGAAATTTGAATGACGTCAACTCCAGTTATACGATGGCGGACGCCGTTTTCAGCGCATGCTTCTTGAACCAATGCCTCCGCCACAGCGACGTCGTCGGCATGGCCAACTTCGCTCCTACGGTCAATACGCGTGGCGCGGTATTTGCGCATAAGGACGGTATCGTTCTGCGTTCGACATACTTCGTATTCGACCTGTATGTGAACCTGATGGGGGATGAAGTCATCGACTGCTGGAACGAGCGATCCGACTCCTCCTTCGAGGCGCAAAATCGGGATGGCGTGACTGTGCACGTTCCTTCGCTGGATGTCGTTGCCACGCGTAAATCCGACACCGGGGAACTCGCGGTATCGATCGTGAACCGCAATCCGGAGGCGGCCGTGCCGATCGAGTTGTCCTTTGCGGGGCTCGGGACGTCCGGAGCGTTGACCGCCGCCTTGCATACGTTGAACGGGCCTACTAAGGACGCTTACAACGACATCGATCGTCCCGATGATGTCAAAGTTACGAAGGAGACATTGGTCGTTGCGGATCGGAACAGCATCGAACTTTTGATCCAACCGCATTCTGTAAATGTATTGTTGATTGCGGGGCAGTCTTGAACTGATATGCTCCCCTATCGATAGACAGGTGAAATAATCGCGAAGGCAGCCTATATCGGGCGCCTTCGTTTTTTTCTTGATGTATTGGGAGGGTCACAATATATTGAGAATCATATCTCCAAAGAAATATCAATGGATGAACTATCGCAAGAGGTATATTTGCATCCGGATTATCTTGCAAGAACAAGCCTCCGGAGGAAATCGCTTTGGGATGTAGGGTATCGAAAATGACGGAAACATACAGCTATCGCGTTCACCCGGATGTTCGAGAAGGGCGGAAAATTGATCGCAAGTTCCTGCAATAAATAAAGGGGATCTTGGTATTTCTTATGATACAATAGGTGTAGCCATTTCATTAAAGGAGATGCGTACATAGATGCCTGCGTCTTTTGACTTTGACGAGGTAGGCCGACTCCCCTTGCCGGGGGACAACGTCGCCGTCGCCGTCCGCCGGATGGACGCCGGAACGGTCATTCATTATCAGGATCAAGTTCTTACTTTAGATTATACCGTCATGGAGGGGCATCGATTTGCGGTGAAGGCGATCGCTCCGGGCGAACCTTTGCTTTCATGGGAGCTGCCCTTCGGTACGGCGATCCGGCCGATTCAGCCCGGCAATTATGTAATCAATCACATGGTTTTGGAAGCGCTTAAAGTTCGACAACTAGATTTTTCTCTGCCGGCGGCGCCCAACTTTGACGATGAGGTTCCGCCTTTCGTTTTGGACGAGGCAAACTTTCAACCGGCCCCGGCGACGCCAGTATATCCGGAAACCCGCACCTTCCAAGGCTACCGGCGAAGTCCGTCACGCGGAGTCGGCACACGCAACATGATCGTCTTGCTTGGCACATCCTCCGTTACGGGCAGCTTTGTTAAGCAGCTGGCCGCCCGGCTGCAGGGAGAGTTGGCGCATTTTCCGAAAATAGACGGGATCGTCCCCGTAGCTCATACCGAGGGCGGGACCGAGCAGCCGAACAATCTGGAGCTGTTGCTGCGCACGTTAGCCGGATTCATTGTGAATCCGAATGTAGGTGCAGTTCTGATTGCAGATCATGGCGCCGAGCCTGTGACCAACCAAATGCTAGAAGCTTATATGCGCGAGCACCATTATCCGGTCGACGAGGTGCTGCACCGTTTCCTATCGATCCAAGACGGGTTTATGACGAATCTGGCCAGAGGTGAAGAAATCGTTAGAGAGTGGCTGCCGATCGTCAACAGCTTTGAACGGACGCCGGAATCCCTGGCCCATCTTAAGATCGGTCTGCAATGCGGAGGCTCGGACGCTTTCTCCGGCATTTCCGCGAATCCGCTGCTCGGCTGGGTCGTGCAGGAGCTTGTTCGGTACGGCGGGGCCGCGAATTTGGCGGAAACCGACGAATTGATCGGCGCCGAGCCCTATATCCTTAAGAAGGTCCGTGACATGGAGACCGCCCGGAAATTTCTGAATCTCGTCGAACAATTCAAAACGCGCGCGGCTTGGCACGGCGCCAACGCGGAAGGGAACCCGTCCGGCGGCAATAAATACCGCGGTCTTTATAACATTTATTTAAAATCTATCGGCGCCGCCATGAAGAAGGATCCGGCCACACGCCTTGATTATGCGATTCAATACGGGGAGCTCATGAAGGAGCCTGGTTTTTATTTCATGGACAGCCCGGGGAACGACCTGGAAAGCATTGCCGGCCAGGTGGCTGCTGGGTGTAACTTGATTTACTTCGCAACGGGCAACGGCTCGATCACCAACTTTCCGTACGTGCCGACCATTAAAGTCGTGACGACGACGCAAAGATATCAACTGTTGGAAAAGGATATGGACATTAATGCCGGCCAATATCTAGACGGGATCTCTATGGATGAGCTGGGCAAGCAAGCCTTCGAATTGACGTTGCAAATCGCCTCCGGCCAGCGCAGCGTCGGCGAGAAGGCGGGCCATGCTCAGGTGCAGATTTGGCGCAACTGGCGGCAAAACGATGGAAGCCGGCTGGATTTGCTGCTTAACGCTCCCCAACCAACGGGGGAGCCGATTCCAATTCGTAAGGATACAGCAGAGGCTACTGTCAACGCTCGCTTCGCATGTATCCGGGATCAAAACCGATTGGCAACCGATCAAATCGGCCTCATTCTTCCCACCAGTCTTTGCTCCGGTCAGGTGGCGAATATGATTGCGCGGCGGCTGAACCATCAAGGTCTTGGACAGCCCGATCTTTCGCGTTTTGTGGCGTTGGCTCATACGGAAGGATGCGGAATTTCGGATGGCCGACAAGAGCAGCGGATTTTTTCCAGGACCATGATCGGTTATATCACCCACCCGTCGGTGAAGTATTGTCTCCTGCTGGAGCATGGCTGCGAGAAGACGCATAACGACTACATGCGGCATGAGATGGAGGAGCTCGGGATCGACCACAACCGTCTCGGCTTTGCCAGCATTCAACTGGACGGCGGAATCGAGAAGGTCGTGCAGAAAGTGGAGAGATGGTTTGCCGATCGATTGTCTGAAACTCCTGCGGCCACGAAGGAAATTGCAGGACTGGAGGCATTACGCATAGGGATCCTAAGTGACGGATCCATTGACGATGCTGCCGGCGAACAGCTGGCGAAATTGACGAGAGCGATCGTCGGCGCCGGCGGTACGGTCGTCATTCCCGAAAACAGCGGGTTGCTTGCAACGAAGGCTTATACGGAGAATGTACTGACCTCGTCTCATGTTTCGCCGTCGCTGTGCTACGGTGAGTCTGCCCGCCGCAGCGGTTTTCACGTCATGGAGACCCCGACGGAGCACTGGGTGGAGACGGTCACGGGGATCGCGGCCACAGGCGTACAGTTAATCATTGCTTTGGTCAATCAACGGACGATGCAGACGCACCCATTCGTTCCCATGCTGCAAGCAGCTTCCGATCCTGCAGTTCAAGCAAGGTACGCCAATGAATTGGATGTTGCCCTGACAGGGAACCCGAACGATTGGACCGAACAGATCTTAGAGTGCTGCAAGAAAGTGATCGAGCGCAGCTATTCTCCGCGACTTTATTTGCAGGGGAACGTCGATTTCCAATTAACGCGTGGGTATCTCGGCGTTTCGCTTTAAGACCAGGCGGAATGTATTCGCTGCCCGCCAAATACGGGAAAGGGGTTTGTCCATGTTTACTTTCGAAGGGAAAGTCGTCTGGGTAACGGGAAGCAGTACGGGGATCGGCAGAGCGGCCGCCCTCGCTTTCGCGAAGCACGGAGCGGATGTCATCGTACACGGAAACAGCAGCGTCGAGCAGGCGAAAGCGACTGCAGCGGAAATCCAAGCCATGGGCCGTCAGGCGATGGTGGTCACCGGTCATGTCGGAAAAAGGGACCAAGTCGCCCGGATGGTACAGGAGATCGGGGAACGTTTCGACCGTTTGGACGTGCTCATGAATAACGCCGGGGCCTTGATTCAAAGAGTGCGATTCGAGCAGTTGGAAGAAGAGCTCTGGGACGAGGTCATGGACGTCAACTTCAAGTCGGTGTTTTTGGTGACGAAAGCCGCGCTGCCGCTAATTAAGAAGTCGGAAAAGGGGCGGATCATCAACGTCACCTCGATCGCGGCACGAAACGGCGGCGGCTTCGGCTCCATCGCTTATGCCGCGTCGAAGGGCGGCGTCAGCACGATGACCCGGGGCTTGGCCAAAGATTTGGTCGTATTCGGCATTACAGTGAATGCCATTTCGCCTGGCGTCATCGCTACGCCGTTCCATGATCGTTTCACCCCTGAAGAGATTCGGGCTAAATCGCTGGCGACGATCCCGATGGGCCGAGAAGGCACGCCGGAAGAGGCAGTTGGCGCGGCGCTGTTTCTCGCGTCCCCTCTCGCCGACTACATCACAGGTGAAATTATCGAAGTAAACGGCGGACAGCTTATGGACTGACAACAGAGAAGCGGACAGCTACGACATGTCAAGCCGGCCTTTACAGCGACATTAATTGCAGACGAACTCCTTTGTTCCAATGGAACTCAGGAGTTCATTTTGTTTTACGGTAAGACGACGCTCGCACGTGTTTAACCACTTTCTCATTGAAAATGTAGGAACGATGCGACGATAACCTGCGTCCCCCCTCGCTTATCCGTAAGTTAAATCCCTAAGACTTCCAGCGGCACGTCGAACACGTGCTTGAGCACGAGCCTGGCAGCCAATAACGTCTCGTCGGGCATCTGATCCAGATGGATCAACTCGACGCCGCGGCTAGTCAGCGGGGTGTTGTTCTTCACCTTCCTCGTAAGGATGGAGAGGATGTCCTCTTGAATCGCGGTAAGTACGCGCCCGGTCAGCAGCACGCGGTCCGGGTTAAAGAACGTTACCAAATTGCTGAGCGCCATGGCGAGAGCATCGACCATTGCAGCGTACATACGCACAATCTCCCCGTCCCCATTGCGGTAAGCGAGAGCAAAGCTGTCCAATGTGTGACCCGTCGTTACCCGGAGTCCGCTGATCGAAAGCAGCGTCGTTAGGCAGCCTGATCCGCCGCATAAACAAGGGTGGGCGTCCCGTCCGGTGAACGCTTTCACATGACCGAATTCGCCGGCTACGAACGACGAACCGGTGATGAGCCGCTTCCCTGATACGATCGCGCCGCCGATGCCGTAATCGAATTTCAACGTAATGTTTTCTGCGGAATCGAAGAGAGAACCGTACATATTCTCGTTAAGCGCGAGCAAATTCGCATCGTTTTCTAGATAAACTGGCATACCGAACATCTTCTCTAGCGTCGCCTTGACGGGGATTCTTTCGAACCCGATCCCGGGCGTACGGAGCAACACGCCTTCTCGGGAATCCGCCAGTCCCTGCACGCTGATCCCGATTCCTCTCGTCCGGGATATGTCAGGCGCTTGCTGCAGCAGTTCTTCGACAACCTCGCTAAGCAGTTGAAGCAGGTGATCCGGGCCGCGGTATTTCTCAGTGCGACGTTCCGTGCTACAAAGAATTTCGGGGCGGAAATCGCACAACGAGCCACGAATGTATTTGCCCGCGAGTTCGATGCCGATGACGTAGAAGTCCTTGGCGTTCACGGAAAGTTGAACGCGTTTCCTGCCGCTTCCCGCTTCCTGGGGCAGATGCTCCCCCTCGGAGACGACGCCTTCCTCTAGCAGTCTGTTGACGATATTGGTGACGGTCTGTTGACTCAAGCCCGTCTTCTGCGCCAACTCGACGCGTGAGATGGCACCGCACGTATAAATCAATTGAAGAACCTTCTGTTGATTGATCGTTTTAAGAAGCTTGTGGCTCGTGTCTTTTTGAGCTGGCAAGGCGGTGACCCCGCTGTTCCGTTGGAGTATAGTCAACTTTTCCGAATAATAAACAAGTTTGATTTATTAATTATAAGGAATATCCAAGGAATTGGGAAGAAGTTGGCTTGCTTCAGGAATGAATATATTGTAAACGAGACTAATAGCTCACCTGAGAGAAGCATTGTCCGAGAACCGGCCTCTCATGACAGCTTTACAATCAAATAACATATCGGCGTGAAGGAGATTCCATAACGAGATCGAATATTTCCTATTAATATATCGAATTGATTAAAAAATATACCTAGTTTTCTTCAGAGGCTGGCAGTAACCGTTGATCTCTTATGCAATATATCAAAATACATCAAAGGAATGTGAGCGGAAATGTGGTTCTTCAATTGGTTGTTGAACTTGATCATTGGATTGTTACTCGTTGCCGCGGCGTATTTTGGTTGGATGCATTCGATAAGAAGGGAGAGGGGCTCCTGCGATGCGCTCATCGTGTTGGGCCAACGTACGGAAAACGGGGAAATCGGAGCTCTGCTCCAGGAGCGCTTGGACACCGCAGTGCGACTGTTCGGGCAGCACCGCTACCGATGCATCATCGTATCCGGCGGCGCCGTAGGCTGCGAGAGGAGCGAGGCGGAGATCATGCGGGAGTATCTGATCCAGCAAGGCGTACCGCCGAACAAAATCGTGTCGGAAGCGCAATCTCGCAATACTGTGCAAAACATCGCGTATTGCCGCACCCTCCTTCGACAAGCGAACCTGGCTTCATGCGTGATCGTATCCAACTCATTCCACCTTCGGAGGATGAAATACATTGCGGACAAGCTGAACGTGAGCGCCGGGGTTTATGCCGATCGCAGTTTGCAAAGCATCCTATTCAAGCAGTGGAGGCTGACCTTCGAAGAAATTCGGGCGTTCCGTCTCTCTCTTCCCTGGATCGAGAAGCTGCGATGAAGGACGCGTCCTTTACAAAACCTTCATCCAACCATGACAAGCCCATAACAAAAGTGGGGTACACTTACGTTGTTATAAAATCAATTGAATTTATTAATTGGAGGTCGAATCGTTTTGGCTTACATGAACAAGATCGGGTTTCGGAACGTGCTAGCCGTCAGTTTGGTTGCGGCTATGGGCGTGCTCGCCGCATGCGGCGGCGGTACTACAGGGGAAGGGTCCAAGCAAACACCTTCCGAAGAACCGACCAACACAGGTTCCCCGGAAGCCGCAGCGCAGCCGGAGGTATATGAAAACGGGTTGCCTAAGGACGAGAAGGTAACCTTGAAAGTCGGCTTCTTCGTAGGCGGCTACGGGCGCGATTGGTTCGATCATGCCGTCGAATCTTTCACGGAGAAATATCCGAACGTAACTTTCGACATTACGGCTTCCCCGGACCTGAAAAACCTCCTCTCTACGAAAATTTCCGCAGGAGACGACGAAGATATGTTCGACCTCTTCAACACCGCTCCTCCGGGCGGCGTAGTGTCGCTTGCGGAAGCGGGCAAACTCGAGGAGATGGGCGATCTCTGGGATTATCCGCTGCCGGACGTTCCGGGCGAGAAGGTAAGAGACCGAATGCTGCCGGGGATGTACGAATCCACTCCTTTGATCGACGGGAAGATGTATGAATTCACGACGGCGAGCAGCTTCGGCGGCTTGTTCTTCAATAAAACGCTATTCGAGGAGAACGGTTGGAATCAAAATCCGAAAACCTGGACCGAATTCGAGTCGCTTCTGGCGGAAATCAAGGCGGACGGCGTCATCCCGATCACGTTCCCGGGCTTATATCCGAGCTATCACGCCTGGGCGTTCGGTCCCGCGAAGATGTTCGAATTGGCCGATATGAACGGAACCGCGGACGAGTTCATCGGACGTTATAAAACTTACGGGCTGCCAGAGTTTACGAGTCCGGAACAGCTTGAAATGTGGAACCGGATTTACGAACTGGGCAAGAACGGCTATTTCGCGGAGGGCTTGCCGGCCTTGAACCATACGCAGTCGCAGATGCAAGTGATTCAAGGACAAGCGGCGATGGTTTCGACGGGCAGCCACGTCGAGAACGAGATGAAGGAAGCGACGCCGGCGGACTTCCAGTGGGGATATATGGCAGTACCGTTCCGGGACAGCGCGGATCAACAGCTGTGGATTCGAAGCGGCACTTCGAACTTTAACTACATCTGGGCGGCGAAGCCGGAATTGAACAAGAAGTGGGCGAAGGAATTCATTGTATGGACCTTGACGCTTGAAAATCAGCAATTCGCGGCGGAGAAATCCGGAGCGCTGCCGATGCGTAAAGACTTGATCGAGGATCCTGCCAAGACGGCGAACTTGTCCACTTCGGCCCAGTCGATCTTGAAATACATCGGCGACAACGACGCGCACACCTACAAGGCTAGTCGTTCCGTCAGCATCTCGGATCCAAACCTTGCGCAAGCGAACAAGCTGTTGGACGAAAATATCGTGAGATTCGCCTTAGGTTTGCAGGAGCCGAAGCCGATTCTGGAAGAGGCCGAGGAGCTCTTGAAGAAAGCGTTGGAGGCCGAAAACAAGTAAGGATGACGAGCGGGGAGGCATCCTCTCCGCTCTTATTTTATCTAGAGGGGGCTGATCTCGATGGCGGCACCGGCCGAGGCGAACGCAACGCGCTCCCAAGGGAGAAGAATAGGACTGGATATGGCAAAAACGCAAAAGTGGATTTTTCTAACGATCGCGATCGTGCCGCCCTTCGGCGGGTACTTGGTATTTACGTTGTTTCCGAACCTGTTATCGGTCTATTACTCGCTGCTGGATTGGGACGGATTCACGGACGCCACCTTCGTCGGACTGTCCAATTTCGTTACGGCGTTTCAGGATAAATACGTATGGCGCGCATTAACGCATAATCTTTGGTTTATGCTGACGGTTCCCTTCCTCGTCGTGTTCATCTCGTTAATTCTTGCCTACTTAATTACGAATAAATCCTACCGGGAAAACGGTTTTTTGAAAGTGTTGTTTTTCTTCCCGAACGTGTTATCCACCATCGTCGTCGCCCTGCTCTGGGCATTCATATACGACGGCACCTACGGTCTTCTTAACGGTCTGCTGGGACTCTTCGGCATAGATACAGGCAACTTCTATTGGCTCGGGAACGAGCGAACGGCTTTGGCGGCGATAATACCCGCATGGGTATGGAGCGGGGTAGGCTTATACGTCATTATTTTCGCGAATGCGATGCTGGCGATCCCCAAATCGTTGTACGAAGCGGCGATTCTGGAGGGCGCCGGGCATATGGACCGATTGTTTCGGATTACGATGCCGTTGGTGATGCCCGTCGTCCGCGTGGGCATCTTGTTCTTGGTCGTCGGAACTTTAAAGAGCTTCGAAATCATCTTGATTCTTACGAACGGGGGCCCGTTCGGTTCGACGGACGTCATCGGCTTGTATATGTTTAATCTTGCGTTCGGCGACGAGTATCGAAACTACGGCTATGCATCCGCGGTCGGGATGATCTTATTCGTGATCTTAGTAAGCGCGAAGCTCATCACGGATAAACTTTTTCCGAATAAGGGCGTTGAGTTCTAAATAGTAAAAGGAGGGGTCGCGTTGAAAGAAAAACACACTTGGCTGGACGCGCTCTGGCGGTTGCTGTTGTATATATGGGCGCTGACGATCGTGTTTCCCCTATGTTGGGTGCTCTACGAGTCGCTCAAAACAAACCCCGAGTTTTACCAAAACATCTGGGCGCTGCCGAAGGAACTGAATTGGCAAAATTACGCGGACGCTTGGACGGATTACGGGTTCGGGAAATCGTTGTTGAATACCTTATATTATGTAGGGGGGACGCTCGTCGTCAGCCTCTTCTTCACGACGATCAATGCATACGCGCTGACGCGGATGGAGTTCAAAGGCAGAAAACTGATCTGGAGCCTGATCATGCTGAGCTTGTTTTTGCCAGGCGTGAACGCGCTCGTCCCGCAGTACGTCGTGATGAGGGAGCTCGGGCTGACAAACAGCATCCCGGGATTGATCTTGCTTTCTGGGTTGGGGGAGAGTGTATTCTACCTCATGCTGCTCGGCGGGTTTATGCGTTCCCTGCCGAAAGAATTAGAAGAGAGCGCCATAATGGACGGCGCTACATTATTTCAGAAATTCTGGCGCGTCATCGTTCCGCTGTCTACCCCGGGGATCGTGACGGTCGCCGTATTCAAGTTTCTCGGGTATTACAACAATTTCATGGGGCCGTTCATTTACTTGAGCGATCCGGATAAATATCCAATCGCGGTGCAGATGTACTCGGCCAATAAGCAAATGGAGTTTACGGCCGACTGGGTTACCCTGTTCGCGGGCGTCGGGATCACGATGGTGCCGTCGATTCTCATCTATATTCTGTTCCAGCGACTGCTCATGGAAGGGGCGACGATGGGGGCGGTGAAAGGATGAGCCGAGAATTAAAACGCAAAAACGAATTGGATCCGCTCGTTGCCGCACCGGTCGAGACGGTCGACGACGTCGGCGTGAAGTGGATGTCCCCGCTGTCCCCTCCTTTCCGTATCGCAGGTTTTCCATGGATCGGGAAGGAAGGCATCTATCGCAGACTGCCCTCCAACCCCGGCGTGAGATTGCCGCGAGCGGTCGACACGTTGGCCGATTGCACGGCGGGGGGGCAGATCCGGTTCCGCACGGACTCCTCCCGGCTGCTCATCAAGGTGCGCCTGGCGGGAACGGCGAGCATGTACCATATGACCGCCGCGGGTCAATGCGGCTTCGACTGTTACGTCGCCGAGCCCGGGAAGCCGCTGCGGTACCTCTCGACGGCTAGATTTCACAGGGATGGCATGGCATACTCGGATCAGCTTTACAAGTGGGGAGATAAGCGGACGATGGACGTCGTCATTAATTTCCCGCTATACCAAGGCGTTAAGGAGGTTTGGATCGGCGTCGACGAGGCGGCTTCGGTCGGGGAACCTCCGCCGTACGCTTGCGACAAACCGATCGTCATCTACGGCACTTCCGTTACGCAGGGAGGCTGCGCCTCGCGGCCGGGCATGGCGTATCCCAACATTCTTAGCCGTATGATTCCGCTCCCTTTCGTAAACCTTGGGTTCTCGGGGAGCGGGAAGGGGGAACCGGAGGTCGCCAAGCTTATCGCGGATATCGAAGATCCAGCGCTCTACGTGCTGGACTACGAAGGGAATACGGGAGCGCCCGAAAATATTGCAGGCAGTCTTCCCGTTTTTGTCCAATTGCTTAGGGAGCGTCATCCGAACGTTCCGATTCTCGTCGTCTCCAGAATTCGTAATAGCGTAGATCTATTCTACGAGGACAAGCGCGAATTGTCCGAAGCCCGCAGGCGCATTCAACGCGAATACGTGATGTCGAGGCGAGCGGGCGGGGATTCCCAAATTCATTTTCTCGACGGTTCTGCTCTCCTCGGGGAGGAATACGCAGAAGAATGCACGGTCGACGGCAAGCACCCGACGGACCTTGGCTTCATGCGGATCGCGCAGGCGCTGAAGCCTGCGATCGAAAAGCTGGTCGGCCTTAAATCTTAGAGTTTCCGACCTTTCGGTCGATTTCATCTTTCCCAGGAGTAGTCTGTCTGAACGCAATGTCTTTTGTTTTGCCCAATTCGTGATGTAAAGATGAGGAGTCAGCCATTGGCGGCTCCTTTTTTATTGACTCGTAGTAAAACGACAAAATTTTGGTGGTAAAACCATGCTCTTCGACGGACGAAGGGGCTCCGTGCGACTTTGGCGCCATATGTTCTGAGACCAGATCCGCCCGCCACATGCCGTAATGATAAACTTAGCACGATCACCGATGCTGACACCGGTCGGCGACATCAGTGAATCCCTTGAGCGGCTGAAAGGGAAATACGGATCAGCGATGAATCTTGCCGTTCTCCCGCTCGGTCCCCTTACGATCCCCGACGCCGACGACTAAAGAAGAATAGAGGGTTCCGTTCCGGCAGGATTTCTCATGATTATCCGGCGGATCTCTAATGATTATCGAGCGCGATCGCTCGGGACCGACGTGTGGCGCGGCGGGAGTTTTGGAAACGGATACATTTTGGCTCTCTGCGGATTGTATTCGGTTACAACACCTAATGCTATGATTCATCGTAACAGCGGAACGCGGCTGTAATCATACGGAAGGGAAGGTGAAGCGATTGAGAACGACGTCGACGATCCAAAGGGGAGGACAGCTGACCGCGGGCACAGGGGATTCCTTAAAGAAACGAATGATCAAAAACCGCTGGCTGTACTACATGTTGGCGCCCGGTGTCCTGTACTTCATTATCTTCAAGTATGTCCCGATGTGGGGCGTGCTGATCGCGTTCCAGGATTTCTCCCCGTTTCGTGGATTTTGGAGCAGCGACTGGGTCGGCGTCGAGCATTTCCGAACGTTCTTCGGCGAGCCTCAGTTTTGGTTATTGTTCCGCAACACGTTTATTTTAGCGCTATATAACATCTTGTTCTTCTTCCCGCTGCCCATCGTCATCGCGCTGCTATTGAACGAGCTGCGCAGCGAGGCGTACAAACGAACGATCCAAAGCTTAATCTACATTCCTCATTTTCTCTCTTGGGTCGTCGTCGTCGGTCTCGCATACATCCTGTTTACGACCGAAGGGGGCATCGTCAACGAGCTGATCGCTCGGCTCGGCGGCGAGAAAGTCAATTTCCTGCTTAGCAACAGCTGGTTCCGGACGATGGTCGTCGGGGAAATGATCTGGAAGGAGACCGGTTGGGGCACGATCCTGTTCCTGGCCGCATTGGCCGGGGTCGATCCGCAATTGTACGAAGCCGCCCGCATGGACGGCGCCGGACGTTGGAAGCAGATGGTGCACGTCACCCTTCCGGCGATCCGGAGCACGATCGTCGTGCTTCTTATCTTGCGGCTCGGCTCGTTCTTGGATCTCGGATTCGAACAAATCTTCCTCATGCTGAACCCGATGAACCGGGAGGTCGGCGAAGTATTCGAAACGTATGTATACGAACGAGGCATCCAACTCGGCGACTTCAGTTACTCGACGGCGGTCAACCTGTTTAAATCGGTGATCGGGTTCGTGCTGGTGCTGGGAGCGAATTATTTCGCGCGGAAGGTCGGGGAGGAGGGCATCCTCTAGGACGGCGGCGCGGCGAATACGCAGGGAAAGGAGAGGTTCGTATGAGAACGTCGATCGGAAGCAAGCTCTTTGACGCTTTTAACTACACGTTCTTAGGGTTGTACGGATTAGCGACGCTGCTGCCGTTCGTGTACGTCGTCGCGGGTTCGTTCACCTCGCCGCAGGAGTTCATCACCAAGAAGATCGTATTATTTCCCACGCAATTTTCGTTGGAGGGATATAAATACATTTTCTCCACAGAGGTGCTCTTAGGCAGTCTCGGGGTTACGATCTTCATTACGGTCGCCGGCACCGCGATCAATCTGCTGTTCACATGCTTAATGGCGTATCCGCTCGCGAGGAAGGATCTGGACGGTCGACGGATCATCCTGCTCGGGGTCGTCTTCTCGATGCTCTTCAGCGGCGGCATGATTCCTACGTTCTTGGTCGTGAAATCGCTCGGACTGATCAACTCGTACTGGTCGCTGCTGCTGCCCGGGGCGATCAGCGCGTTCAACTTGATCGTACTGAAGAACTTCTTCCAGCAGCTCCCGGAAGGGCTGGAGGAGGCGGCGAAGATCGACGGCTGCAACGACCTTCGCATCCTGTGGCAGATCGTGCTGCCGCTCTCGCTGCCGGCGATTGCCACATTCGCATTGTTTTACGCCGTTAACCACTGGAACTCGTTCTTCCAGGCGATTCTGTATATCAACGACAACTACAAGTGGCCGATTCAAGTTTGGCTGCGGCAGATCGTCATTCTGTCCTCCGGGGGGCTCGGCGACTCCGCCGTCTTCGATTCCAACTATATCGTGCCGCCCGGACAGATCATCAAGATGGCCGTCATCGTCATCTCGACGCTGCCGATTCTGCTCGTATACCCGTTCCTGCAGAAGCATTTTGCGAAAGGTGCCTTGATCGGTTCCGTGAAAGGGTAGAAGGAATCTATTTCCACTTTGGAGGTTGAGACATGGTCATTCAACTGACGCGTACCGCATTGATCGAAGACAGCGCGGCGATTCTGCTCGCGACGGACGACGTGAGCGAAGCATTGGCGGAGGCGGCCGGCGCGCATGCGGCCTTCCTGCAGTTCGGCGCGCTGCGAAGCGCGGACGACGCATTCGCCCTTCCCTACTTGGACCGGTATCGCTTACACTGGGACACATATAAAACGAAGAGAGAGGATGTCGGCTTCCGGTCCGCGCCGCTGGCGACGAAGACCGAAGCGGAGTCCGTCCTGGCGGCGGCGCTCGGCTGGCTCGCGCACCGCGCCGCGGATCGCTGGCTGCCCGCGGCTTCGGAAGAAGCGGAGCTGTGTCGCGACGCGTACCTGTTCCGGGCCCGCTACGCGAAGCCGGACGCGAAGCTCGACGCCGCCGCGCTGGTTGAGTTGTTCGAAGTGCTGAAGCAGCGGTACTTCATCGAGATGCACACGTTCAAGCCGGACAGCGACGACATCGAAGGTTGGTTCGACGCGCTGTATGCCGGCATGCAGGCATGGGACGCCTACATGGGCCGCTTCGCGAAGGCGGTCGCGGAGCCCGACGCGGACGGGGAACGGCGGCATGTCCTCGAGGAGAATTTCTACCGGGCGGACGACGCGATCGTGGCGCTGGCGAACACGCTGCGAAGCGGCGGGACGGCGACGGCCGAGGAACGCGAGGCGGCGCTTGCCGCAGAACCGGTAAGCCGATACGGGCAAGCGCTGCGGGCGGCCGTCGGCAGCTTGCAGCAGGCGAACGCGTTCTTCGCTCGCCGCGTCGACGAACTGACCTTGGAAGCATCCAATTAAGGAGGGATCGGGGATGGCGAAGATGTGGAACGCGAATGCAATGAAATGGTCTGTCGCAGGAATGTCGCTGGCGATCGCGCTTGCAGGCTGCAACGGCGGAGGGACGGCGCCCGTCGCGAAGGAGAACGATACGGGTACGCCGGCGGGGACGGATACGCCAGCGGCGGCGGACAAACCGTTCGTCATTACCATGATGAACTTGTCCGTGTTGGCCGAACCGCCGAAGGAGAACGATCCGGTGATCGCCGAGGTCGAGAAGCTGACGAACACGGACCTTCAAATTCAATGGGTGCCGAACGGCACCTACGACGAGAAGTTTAACGCGACGATCGCGTCTGGTCAGATGCCGATGGTCATCCTCACGTCCGTCACCCCGTTCAACTCCAATTTGAAGGGCGCCATGCGCGACGGGTATTTCTGGGAACTTGGCCCGTACCTGAAAGAATTCCCGAATCTCGAGAAGGCGCTCAATCCGCAAGTGTTGAAGAACACGGCGGTCGGCGGCAAGACGTACGGCCTGAACCGCGCGCGTTCGCTGGTCGGAGACGGCATGATTTACCGCACGGATTGGTTGAACAATTTGGGACTGAAGCCGCCGACGACGCTCGATGAAATGTACGAAGTCATCAAGGCGTTCGCGACGCAGGACCCCGACGGGAACGGTCAGCACGACACGATCGGTCTCGCCGAGGAGAAGAGCGTCCGCGGATTTAAGTTCATCTTGGCGGCGACCGGCGGCGGGAACGTATGGGAAATCAAGGACGGCAAGATCGTCCCCGCGCACGAAAGCCAGGCGTATATCGACGCGATGAATTGGTACAAACGGCTGTACGACGAGAAGCTGATTAACCAAGACTTCGCGATCACGGAGCGTACCCAGAATATCGACAACGGCAACAAGGGGCTGTTCGGCTTCCGCCTCGGCGACAACGACTTCATCACGCGCCACTCGGAGCTGTTCAAGCTGAACCCGAACGCGGAGCTCGACACGTCGAGCATCCTGAACGGGGCGAACGGCCAGAAGCTGCTCATGGACAACGGATTGTCCGGCAGCTTCCTGATTCCGAAGGAAACCGTCAAGACAGAAGAGGAATTGAAGCGGATTCTGCAATATTTCGATACGCTCTCCACGCCGGAAGGGCAGAACATCTTCGAGTGGGGCATCGAAGGCGTTCACTATACGGTGAAGGACGGCAAGGCGGAACGCACGCCGGAGCAATCCGCGAAGTACGCGGCGGAGGTCATCCACCTGCAGCAGGCGATGCAGATTGCCGACGGCTCCCTCGCCATGGAAGGCACGCTCGACAAATACACGGCTAAGTACAAGAAGGCGAAGAAGGAAGCCGCTGCGATCCCGGACGTCTTCGTCGTGAACCCGGCCGCGGGGTACAATTCCCCGACGTACGACGAGAAGCGCACGGCGCTGGATAAGCTGATTAACGACGCGCGCGTCAAGTACATCATGGGCGAGATCGACGAGGCCGGCTGGAAGGCCGTTCTGGAGAACTGGCACCGCTCCGGCGGGGATCAAGTGCTCGAGGAGCTCAACAAGGAATATCAAGCCGATCCGAACAAGAAGTGACCATTCGATCGAACGGAGGATGAGCCATGTCTGAAAACGTAACGCATACCGCGGTCGTCGAGGATTGTTTCCTCATGATGTTCGCCGGGAATCGGATCTGCGAGGCATTCAAGGAAGCGGGACGCGAGCATATCCGTTTCTCGCAGTACGGCAGCGTCACGCGCTCCGGGGATAAATTCACGGTGCCGCTCCTCGAGAAATACAGAGGCATCTGGGACGAACGCAAGGAGGCGGACCGGTTATCCTTCAAGCTGGCTTACGTCCTGGGGTGGCTGTGCCACCGGGCGGCCGATCGGCAGATGAAAGTCGTCTTCCGGGAGGCGGAGCCGGAATCGAGGGAGTTCCCGACCGATTGCAGTATCTATCACGATGGCTTTATCTACAACAGGCTCTACAAGGGGAACGCGAATACACCGTTCCCGTACCGGGCGGCGCATTTCGAGAACGAGCTGGCAAGCTTGCCGGCCGCGGCGGGGCTTCGCGTCTCCGCGGTCGAGGCGACGGTTCGCTCCGTCTGGCAGCGCTACCTCGTCGGCCTGCACCGGTTCGCCTCGGAGGGCGGTCCGGCCGAGGAATGGATCGATAAGCTGCATGCAAAGCATCAAGAGCATGTCATTCCGCTGCACCGGTACGCGGAGGCGGCGCTGACGCCCGATCCGGTGAAGGTGCAACGGTTTATCGTCGACACGAATTTCTACAACGAAGCAGACACGATTCTGCAGGTGACGGAAGCGCTTCGGCGGGGCGAGGAAGTATCCCCGGAGCGGATCGACGCGGCATACGCAGAGGAGCCGACCAGCCATTACGCGCATGCGGTGCGCATGGGCTACGGATATCTCGTCGCGGCCAGCGATTTCTTCCAAGGCGACATCGACCAAGAGACGCTCAAAGATCGGCTGGACGTCGGGAAGAAGGGCAGAGACGGGTTGGCCGTCTGACGGCGCGGCACATGCCGTGCGTTCGCAGACCGGATCGGCGTTCGCGCCGGTCCGGTACTTCCGCGGTTGGGGGAATGAAGCTTGAAGATTACCGAACTGACGTGTTACTCCGCTAAAGGGTTATTGTATATTAAGCTGGATACCGACGAGGGGATCTCGGGGTTCGGAGAATGCAGTCCGATGCAAATCGAGACGACGCTGCAGCTTCTCCGGAACGTCGTGAAGCCGCAGGTGCTCGGGATGAGTCCCTTCGACGGCGAGAAGATGGAAGAGCGCGTGCTGACGAAGCATTACAAGCTGTCCGGTCAGCTGCTGGCGATGGCGTACAGCGGCGTGGAGATCGCTTGCTGGGACATTCGGGCGAAGGCGGCGAGGCAGCCGCTGTACAATTTGCTCGGAGGATTGTATCGTGCCGAAGTTCCGTTATACGGCTCCAGCATGAGCCGGGATTTGCCGCCGACGGAGGAAGCCGCGAAGCTGCGGGAGATGCTGGATCGGTTCCGGTTCCCGGCGGTCAAAATCAAGGTCGGGCCGCGCATGGGCTCGGGGTTGCCGGTACGCCTCGAAGACGACGCCGCCAAAGTGAAGGCCGTCCGCGAAGCCGTCGGTCCCGACGTGAAGCTGATGGTGGACGGAAATAGTTCGTATTCATACGCTCAGGCCGTTCAACTGTATGATAAAATCAAGGAATACGACATTCATCATTACGAAGAGCCGTGCCCCTATTACGACGTCGAGGCGTATGTCAAACTCGCCGCCTCGCTCCCGGTGCCGATCCATGTCGGCGAGCAAGACTGGAATATATATACGTTCCGGGATTTCATCGCGCGCGGGGCATGCCATATGTACGCGGCGGACCCGATCAAGTGCGGGGGGCTGTCGAACGCCAAGCGGGCCGCGGCGCTGTGCCGGGCGTTCGGCGTCCAATACGTGCCGCATAACACGACGCGCGGCATCGGCTTCGCGGCCGCTTTGCATCTTGCGGCGAGTACCCCGGAATGTTCGGGCTACTACGAATATTCGATCGAGAAAGACAATCTTCGCGAGCAATTCCTTCGCGCGCCGTTCGAGCCGAACGACGGGCGGATCGTAGTGCCGACTGGGGAAGGACTCGGCATCGAGGTCGACGTCGAGAAGATGGAAGCGCTGTTGCAGGTTACCCGATAAGGAAGAGCAGGCATTGCAGCTACCCCATAGGCGGTGATCGATAGATGTTTACCTATAATAAATATCTGACGAAGATGATCGTCTTTACTGTCGGGATCAGCACATTGCCCATTATTTTGCTAGGCCTCTTCTTCTACATTAAGACATCGGGCACCGTGCAAGAGAAGGTGAACCACGGGAACATCCTTCTTCTCGAGCAGACGCACCTGCGCATCGAGCAGGTGCTCGGCGCGCTCGATCTGCAGATCGAACGGCTGGCCGAAAGCCCGTTTGTCGCCGAGGCGCTGGAAGAAGGCATTACGCCGTCCAAGTTCATGCTTGTTCAGCAGCTCCATCGTTCGATGTCTCAGGTGCAGACACTGGATATCGGCATTCGCGACGTGCACTTGATCGACTTGAATCGAGGCACCATCCTCAACAGCGACGGACTGAACCCGTTGTCCCAGGCGGAGATGGTCTCGATTGACCGCTATCGGGAGCTGGATCGGACGAAGTTTTGGGCCGCTGATACGGAAGAGGTGCTGAAGGGCGGGAGGGACGCATCGTTCAGCATCCGCCTCGTCAAGAAGGTGCCGGCCTTCGCCGAACGACCGAACGGCATGCTCATTATCGATATCCCCGGGAATCAACTGCGTAATTATTTGATCGAGAAGAACGCGCTGGGCGACATCCTCATCCTAGATGAGAATTATCGGCTGTTGACCGCGCAAAATGAAAGCGTTATCGGAGATGCGGCAGTGTTGGATGCGCTGATCGCCCGCCTGAAGGCGTCCGAGGACCCTTCCGGGTTGTACGAAACGAGCTTCGGAGGGAAGCAGGTCGGCGTGGCGTATCAACGTTCGACCTTCAACGGCTGGATCTACATTTCGATCATCCCGATCGACCTGGTCCGGTTGGAATCGCGGCAGACCGGCGCGCTCATCTTGATCGCCAGCATCGCCATGCTGCTGTTCGCGGTCGCCATTTCGCTCGCCGGTTCGCACCGGATGTATACGCCGATCCAGCGGCTGTATCAATCGTTGTTCGTGCATGCGGACAAAGGACGGAAGCGGCTCGACGAATTCCGCGCCATCCATGAGGGCTTCGCCAGCATGCGAAGAACCCAGCTCGAGATGGCCGATTCCCTTCGGTCCCATACGCGGCAGCTGGAGGAGTACTACGTCCTTAAGCTCATTCGGGGAGAGATCCCGCCTTCGAAAATTTACGAGAAGCTCGAGTTCGTGCAGGTCGACGCGACGAAGTGGAAGCATATGGCCCTTCTGACGATTCAGATCGACACGCTGCGGGGGACCCGGTACAGCGACGGCGACAGCGAGCTGCTGCTCTTCGCCATCAATAACATCGTGGGCGATCTCGTGCCAGAGCACCGGCGGCTGCGACCGATCGTGGCGGACTCCTTCCAAGTGACGCTGGTGTTCGACGATCCGAACGCGAACGAGGATTTCCGAACGTCCGTCTATTCCCTGGCGAAACGCATTCAAGAGGGCATCGAAAGCTGCCTCGCGCTGCGCGTCAGCATCGGCGTCAGTCGGATGTACAGCGGACCGAAGGATGCGAAGATCGCATACCGGGAGGCAAGGGACGCGCTAAAATACCGCGTGCTGTACGGACAGAAGACGATCCTTCGCATCGAGGACGTCCAACCCGCACAAGCGGTCGCGACGCAATATCCGAAGGACTTGGAGCGGCAAATTCTCGATGCGGTGAAGATGGCGGACCGGGAAGGGCTGCCGCCGCTGCTCGACGCGTTCTTCAAGGACATCGGCGGGCAGTACCATAATTACAACGATTACCAAATTGCCGTCACCCGGTTTTTCGTAAACCTCATTCGGCTGCTGCAAGAGAGCGGCGTTCCGCAGCTGGAGCCGTTCGGCGGGGAACCGCCGCGGCTCGAGCAGCTGCATGCGCTCGCGTCCGTCCAAGACGTGCGCGACTGGTTCGCCGGGCAGCTGATCGGACCGATGATGCGCGTCTTCGAGGAGCAGCGGAAGAATCGGCACCGGACGATCTCCCAGGAAATCGTGGAAATGATTCATCGAGACTACGATACGGATCTTACGCTGGAATCGTGCTCTCACGCGCTGAACTACCACCCGAGCTACATCAGCAAGGTGCTTCGCCAGGAGCTCGGCATCAGCTTCAGCGACTATTTGCTGCGATACCGCATCCAGAAAGCCAAGGAGATGCTGGAAGAGACCGATCTGAAGGTGTCCGAGATCGCGGAGAAGCTGGGCTATAACAACTCTCAGAACTTTATCCGCTCGTTCCGCAAGTTGGCGGGAACGACGCCGGGATCGTATCGCGAGGACTACCATCGGGGTCGGTATAAAGCGAATTAGAATCGAGAGGAGTCGAAGAATTCGTGCACACCTACCGCATTGCGGTCATCCCCGGCGACGGCATCGGCAAAGAAGTGGTTCCCGCCGCGCTCGAGGTGCTGGATGCGATCGCCGCGCTGCACGGCGGCATCGCCTTCCGATACGACACGTTCCCGTGGAGCTGCGATTATTACTTGACCTATGGGACAATGATGCCGGACGACGGACTGCGGACGCTGCAAGATTACGACGCGATCTTCCTTGGCGCCGTCGGCGATCCCGCGCGCGTACCGGACCATGTATCGCTGTGGGGCTTATTGATCGCGATCAGGCGCGAATTCGAGCAAGCGATTAATCTGCGCCCCGCGAAGTTGTTCCGCGGGCTTCCCTCGCCGCTGCGGCAGCCGAACGATTTCGACTTCGTCGTCGTACGGGAGAACAGCGAAGGGGAATACAGCGAGATCGGCGGGCGCATTCATAAGGGCGCGGATGAGTTAGCCGTCCAGAGCGCGATCTTCACGCGGCGCGGGACCGAGCAAGCGATTCGGTACGCGTTCGAACTGGCGGGCAAGCGCCGGGGACGCGTCACAAGCGCGACCAAGTCGAACGGCATCGTCCACTCTATGCCGTTCTGGGATCAAGTGTTTCGCGAGGTCGGCGCCGAGTATCCGGACGTCGCGGCCGGTTCCGCGCACGTCGACGCGTTGGCGGCGTTCCTCGTCACGAAGCCGGAGACGTTCGACGTCATCGTCGGCAGCAATCTGTTCGGCGACATTCTAACCGATATCGGCGCCGCGATCATGGGCGGCATCGGCATCGCGCCGGCCGCGAACTTGAACGTGAACGGCAAGTATCCGTCCATGTTCGAGCCGGTGCACGGCTCCGCGCCGGACATCGCGGGCCTCGGCATCGCCAATCCGATCGGGCAAATCTGGACGGCCAAGCTGATGCTGGACCATCTCGGGCACCCGGACATGGGCGCGCATCTGCTGCAGGTCGTCGAGGACGTCACGGAAGCCGGCGTCAAGACGAGAGACCTGGGCGGGACGGCTTCGACGCTGGAAGTGTCGCGGGACATCGTACGTCGATTGAAACAATAAAGGAGGGCATGGCGTTCATGAACCCTATGTATCGGGATCTCTCCTATTTGTATTTGGACCCGTCTCGCGCGTGCGTCGGGCAGGGGGTCGACGCAGCGCTGTTGGAGGCGGCGGCGAACGCCCCCGTGCTTCGGGTCCGGACCGCCGAGCCCGTCGTCATCGCTTCCGTCGAGCTGTTGTTCAACCACGGGCAGTATTTCGTTCGGACCCGCTCGAAGGACGGCGCCGAAGGGATCGCCGTCGCCAGCGACCGAGCTTCGTACCTGCATCCTTTGCTTCGGGAGCAAATCGTTCCGTACTTTCTCGGCAAAGACGCGCGGCAGCTCGAGCAGTTGATCGACGGCGTGTACGGGTATGACAACAACTACAAGCTATCCGGTCTCGCGTTCTGGTGCTGCGTCTCTTGGGTGGAAGCAAGCTTGTTGGATTTGCTCGGACGGATCGAAGGGCGCCCGATCGGCGATCTGTTGGGCGCCGTCATTCGGGACGAAGTGCCGATCTACGTCGCCAGCGGGAATCGGGGGACGACGCCGGAGGAAGAGATCGAGGTGCTGCAGGGCAGGATGGCGGAGACCGGCGCTCGGGCCGTGAAGTTCAAGATCGGCGGGCGCATGAGCCGCAATGCGGATTCGATCAGCGGGCGTTCGGAGCGGCTGATCGCCTTGGCGCGGAAGACGCTGGGCGACGAGATCGCCATCCACGCCGACGGGAACGGCTCCTACGACCCAGACTTCGCCATTGAATACGGCCATTTGCTCGAGGACATCGGCGCCTTCTTCTATGAGGAGCCTTGTCCATTCGATCATCTCGAGGAAACGCTCGCCGTCGCGAACGCGCTGGACATTCCGCTGGCGTTCGGCGAACAAGAGACGAGCCTGCGCCGGTTTCGCTGGATCGTCGAGCGCGACGCGGCGCAGGTGATGCAGCCGGATCTGCAATATAACGGCGGCTTTATCCGGACGACCCGCGTCGCCCGCATGGCGGCGCTCAAGGGCATCCCCGTCACGCCGCACATCTCGAGCGGCTTCGGGTACGCCTATATGCTTCACTTCGCCTCGTACATCCCGAATCTCGGCGCCTTCCAGGAGCTGAAATCGGGCGTCGCGGAAACCGGCGGCTTGTTCGACCCGATGCTGCAGGTGCAGGACGGCGTGATGAAGACGCCCCGCGGTCCCGGCCTCGGCCTGGACGAAAGCGTCGTTCGCGGGATGCTGCGGCACGCGCATACGTTGTGGTAGGAGATCGATGACCTAGAGCTCCTCGGCCCCGAAAGCGGACGAATCGTATCTCGGCCTGCGGGACCGCCCCGGCTTCATCACCGTTCTTCGGTGGTTACAACCGGATGCATAAAGATGGAGGCTGCCGGCATTAGAAGCAGTTGGACGCATGGGCAGCCGCAAATAAGTGATTGATTGCCGAAAGCCGGGGGAGATTCAGGAACCCCGGCTTTCGATTTCCACTTTTGCAATTGACAGAAGAATCAATCTATGTGATATTATAATTAATTCATAATATAGAATGTGGTTCATTATGATGAACAAAACAGGAGGGGCACAAAATGGCCATTCATACGAATATTATTTGCCGGGTAGAAATTGATAAATCGAAAATCACCTTCGGCGAAATTGCAACAGCCATTAACGGTGCCGGCGGCGATATCATTGCGGTTGACGTGATTCAAGCCGGGAAGCTCAAGACGATCCGCGACATTACCGTTCAATTGAATATAGAAATGCATCAAAAATTGATACATGCCATACAATCGCTTGAAGGTATACACATCATCCATGTTTCCGACAGCACCTTCTTGGCCCATTTGGGCGGTAAAATTCAAGTAGTCCCTAAGGTGCCTATCAAAAATCGCGAGGATCTCTCACGCGTGTACACTCCAGGCGTTGCTAGGGTTTGCACAGCGATCGTCGAGGATCCGACAAAGGTGTACACCTTAACCTCCAAGCGGAACACGGTGGCCGTCGTCACGGACGGCACGGCCGTTCTCGGGTTAGGCGACATTGGACCTGAAGCCGCAATGCCGGTTATGGAAGGGAAAGCGATGCTGTTTAAACAGCTGGCCGACGTCGATGCGTTCCCGATCTGTCTGCAAACGAAGGATACGGAGGAAATCATCAACATCGTTAAGGGAATTTCCCCTACGTTCGGCGGGATCAATCTTGAGGATATCAGTTCCCCCCGCTGCTTTGAGATCGAACGCAGATTGCAGGAGGAGTTGAATATCCCCGTATTTCACGACGACCAGCACGGTACCGCCGTCGTCCTGCTTGCCGGACTGATCAACGCCCTTAGATTGGTAGAGAAGTCGATTCGCGATATCAAAGTTGTCGTCTGCGGCGTGGGCGCGGCCGGGGCAGCTTGCATAGAAATGCTTCTAGTTGCAGGGGTGCGCAATTTGGTAGCGGTTGACCGCTGCGGAGCGCTCGTCCCGAACACGACTTACGATCACCCGACGCTTGATCGGATCGCCTCCAAGACGAACCCTGATTATGAGGAGGGATCGTTGAGCGAAGTCATATCCGGCGCCGATGTGTTCATAGGCGTATCCGGTCCCGGAGTCCTCAAAGCCGAAGATATCAAAAGGATGGCCAAAGACCCGATCGTGTTCGCGATGGCCAACCCCGAACCGGAGATCGACCCGGAAGTGGCAGAGCCGTTGGTTCGCGTGCTTGCTACAGGGAGAAGCGATTTTCCGAACCAGATCAACAATGTCCTATGTTTTCCCGGAATTTTCCGCGGGGCCCTAGATTGTCGAGCCACACGTATCAATGAAGAGATGAAGCTTGCGGCGGCCAGAGCCATCGCCTCGATCGTGACCGACGCAGAGTTGAATGAACACTATATCATCCCCAGTATTTTCAACGATAAAGTAGTTTCTTCCGTCAGGGAGGCCGTGATGGAGGCAGCAGTAAAATCGGGCGTAGCCAAACGGATTCCTCGGGAGCTGCAATCCCACGAAGAACTTACAGCTATTACCTAATTTATGAATTAGGAGGCGTACAATGTGGATGTTGGAGCAATGTTATCCGAGATGAAAGCCGCGTTCCCTGGGTTGGCCATGGAACCCGGCCGGATGAACGACTGGTTAGGAAACGGCGGTCATGTGCATGTGTATCCGACATCGGAGGAAGAAATCGCAGCGCTGCTCAAGTATGCGCATGAGCGGGGCAAGTCGGTATCGGTGCAAGGCAATGGGTCCAAGCGCGGGTTCGGCGGATTGAAGGAATCGTTCGATATTTTGCTGTCGTTATCCAAATATACCGGCATCGTAGAGCATACCGTGGGCGACATGACCGTAACCGTAAAAGCCGGAACGCCTTTTTACGAGCTGCAGGCTTTTTTAAGGGAGCACCGGCAGCAGGTATCGCTTGACCCGGCGCTGCCGCGCTTGTCTACGGTTGGCGGAGTAATCGCTTCCAATGATAGTGGTCCGAAGCGCCTTGGGTACGGCTCGGCCCGGGATGTCGTTCTTGGGCTGCGGGTCGTTTACCCCGATGGAACCGTGATTCGTACCGGCGGGAAGGTCGTTAAAAATGTTGCCGGCTATGATATGAATAAATTGTTTATTGGGTCGATGGGGACGATTGGCGTCATCACGGAGATTACCTTCAAGCTGCGGCCTTTACCGAAATTCGAAAGTTTGGTTTTAGTGTCGTTCCAAGACCATCATACGGAGGAGCTGCGCTCGTTCGCGGTCGAACAACTGGACTCCATGTTGGAACCGACTGCTTTCGAATTGTTAAATCCTTCGTTAGCCGAACGATTGATCGGCCGAAGACAGCCGACGCTTGCCATCAGCTTCGAAGATGTAGAGAGCGCCGTCGTTTATCAGGAACAGAAATTGACTCGAGCAGTGCCGAAGACAGCGCATGTTACCGTGTTGCGGAATGAAGAGCTTGCCCGATTTTGGAACCAATTGTACAGCATGGTTCCTAATGGGCTCGAGGCGCCGTCTCCGACGGCGGAAATCGAGGCTGCTTTAAAAATCGGCGTGAAAAATATGGATGTACTTCAAGTGTTGGAAGATTGCTCGGCGGTTGCGGATCGGCATCGTTTGACCGCGTATGCGCACGGCGGCGTTGGGCACGGGTTATGTCATACGGTGTTAAAAGGAGCAGCGGGCGACGTGCAAGCCGCCATCCAGGAGCTGCGCAATGCGGTAGGGAAGCTGAAAGGTTACGTCATCGTAAAGCATATTCCATTATCCCTGCGTCGAAACATTAACGTTTGGGGAGAGACCCCGGATACCTTCTTCTTGCTTGAAGGCATTAAGACCAAGATCGACCCCCGGCGTGTCTTGAACGATAAGAGGTATATTGGAGGGATTTGAAGGTGAAACAGATTCCGGCCTGTTCCCCGAACGTCAAAAGCAATTACTTGTGGAGCGACCCTCCGGATGAGAATAAATGGGCTGATTGCGTACACTGCGGGATGTGTCTGGAATCATGTCCTACCTACGAAATTACGGGTCAAGAGCAGCATTCGCCGCGCGGGCGCGTTCATCTGATGAAGTCGGTGGCTGAAGGCAAGCTTGAAGTGAATGAACAGTTTGCGGACCCGGTGTTCCAGTGTTTAGATTGCCGCGCCTGCACGACCGCTTGCCCGGCCGATGTTGACGTAGGCGGTTTAATCGAAGAAGCGCGCGGTCAAATTCGTCAGGCGATGCCGCCAACGGGCGTGAAAGGGCTGGTCAGCAAGGCTTTCCTCGAAGGTTTATTTCCTCATCCCGCCCGAATGCAGACGTTGGGAGGCCTTTTAAAGTTTTACCAAAAGAGCGGATTGCAAAAGCTTGTTCGTTCGACGGGACTCCTTCGCATCATGCCGAAGCATCTTGTCGAGATGGAATCGATCATGCCCAAGATCGGCATGCCTGTCCGCAAGAAATATAAAAGTAAGGGTATGATCCCGGCCAAGGGAAAAGTCAAGAATACAGTTGCCATGTTAACTGGCTGTATCATGGACGTTATGTTTAGCGATATCAATGAAGCAACCATTAATGTACTGACTCGGAACGGCAATCATGTCGTCATTCCGAAGGAGCAAACCTGCTGCGGCGCGCTTCACGTTCACGCGGGCGACCGGGAAACCGGCAGAAGATTAGCGAAGCAAAATATCGAGGCGTTCAAGGACGCGGATCGGGTGATCGTCAATGCCGCCGGCTGCGGCTGCATGTTGAAGGACTACCCGGAGTTATTCCGCGAAGAACCCGAGTGGAAGGAAAAGGCGGAAGCCTTCTCCGCCAAAGTGCAGGACATATCCAAATACCTTCACGACACAGGTTACGAAAAACCGAAGTCTGAAATCAAAACTCGATTGACGTATCACGACGCTTGCCATTTGGCGCACGGCCAAGGAATCCGTAAGGAGCCGCGCGAGATTTTGCTGGATATCCCGGGGGTCGAGATGGTGAATATGCCGAACGCCGACCGCTGCTGCGGCAGCGCTGGGATTTATAACCTTACGAATCCCGAGATGGCCGGCGCTGTTTTGGAAAGCAAGATGCAGAATGTCCCGGAGGACGTGGAAATGATTTCGATGGGGAACCCAGGCTGCATGCTGCAAATGGCGGTGGGGGTCAAAAAGTATGGCCGAAATCAAAGGATCGTGCACACCGTGCAGCTGCTGGATTGGGCATATAAGAAAGACGATGAGCGGGGCGTAAATACAATCCAATCTAGGAGGTGAAGGCTGTGTCGCAGAAGCTGAAAACGAAGGATGAGCATATACTCAATCTTGCGAAGCTTGTGGACGGTCCGAATTCCATCCTTTATTTAAAGGAAGATTTGATTGCTTACGATTGCGACGGGTTCACGATTCATAGGCATTTGCCCAAAGCGGTCGTTTTTCCGAAAAATACCGATGAAGTAGCCAAGGTGGTAAGGTACTGCACTTCCCGCGGTCTCCCTTTCCTTGCCAGGGGGGCGGGGACCGGATTAAGCGGCGGCGCCATCCCGATTAATGGGGAAGTGATCATCAGCATGGTTCGTATGAAGCGCCTGCTGAGCGTCGATTTGGAAAACCGCCGCGCTGTCGTGGAACCGGGCTTTGTAAATCTTAAATTGACCCATTCGATCGCCGAAAAAGGTTACTACTACGCACCCGACCCTTCGAGCCAATACTGCTGCACGATCGGCGGCAATGTGGCGGAGAATGCCGGCGGAGCGCATTGTTTGAAATACGGCGTAACCACGAACCACGTTCTCGGCCTCGAGGTCGTTCTGCCGAACGGGGAAATCGTCGATATCAATACCGAAGGTATCGCGGATGCGCCGGGCTACGACCTGCTCGGCCTATTTACAGGTTCGGAAGGCACACTGGGAATCGTCACCAAAATTACGGTGCGTATCTTGAAAAATCCCGAAGCCAAAAAGACGGTGCTTGCCTACTTCGACGAAGTGTCGGACGGCAGTTATGCCGTATCCGATATCGTATCTGCGGGCATCGTGCCGGCCGCTCTCGAAATGATGGATAAGACGGCAATCGAAGCCGTGGAAGCCGCTGCATTTCCGGTCGGACATCCGAAGGATATCGCAGCCCTCCTGCTCATCGAGGTAGACGGCATTTCCGCGGGCATCGACGAACAAATCGATCAGATTCTGGACATCTGCCAACGCCGGAATGTACGTGAGGTGAAGGTCGCTCGGGACGAGCAGGAACGGGCCCGATGGTGGGCGAATCGCAAGACAGGGTTCGGGGCGATGGGGGCGATTTCCCCGGATTACTTGGTTCAGGACGGCGTCATTCCGCGCAGCAAGCTGCCGGAGGTGTTGAACCGAATTCACCGAATTAGCGAGGAATCGGGGCTTCGCATCGCAAACATCTTCCATGCGGGAGACGGCAATCTACACCCGCTCGTCCTATTCGACGCACGAATCCCGGGTCAGACGGAGAAGGCATTGGAAGCCGGCAGCGCCTGCTTGAAAGCTTGTGCAGATGTCGGCGGATCGATCACGGGGGAGCACGGCGTCGGGATCGAGAAGAAGGAAGAAATGCGATTTATTTTCAGCGACGAGGAAATCGCCGCACAGGTAAGCATTCGCGAGGTGTTCAATCCGAATAACCTGTTGAATGGCGGGAAGTTGTTCCCTAGTCCGGGACGCTGCGTCGAGGTCAAGAAAAATATTAAGGAAGTCGCCGCAACGAAGCACGGGGCGTGATGGCGTAAAGCAATCGGAAAGGCCTAGACGAATTATGGTCAACTGCGAGAAGAAAACATATCGGGGGGAATAGACGATGAAATTAGCCAGATTTATCGTTCAAGGCGAACATGAAATTCGCAGCGGCATTGTCGAGGATCGTTCCATTCGCGAATTGACGGGAGACGTATTTACCGCCTTTACATTTACCGGGAATTCGTTTGCTGTGGAGGATGTTCAGTTCAAGGCCCCGCTTCAGCCGAGACATATTATCGGCATCGGCAAAAATTTCGCGGCTGACGGAGTTGAGAAGCCTGCGATCCCGGATATGCCGATTCTTTTCTTCAAACCATTAGGCACGGTGGTCGGCCCAGAAGATCCGGTAATCCTGCCCCAGGGGACGAAGGAGATCAAGTTTGAGTCGGAGCTGGCTGTAATTATCGGGAAGCCCGCGAAAAACGTGAATCCATCGGAAGCGGATCAAGCGATATTCGGCTATACGGTAGCGAACGACTTGGGCGCGACCGATTATTTCCACCCCGAGGGCCATTGGACGATCGGCAAAGCGTTCGATACGTTCTGCCCCCTAGGTCCAGTAATCGAGACGGAATTCGATTACCGCTCGGCGCGCATTCAGGCAACGGTCAATGGCATCGTCAAACAGGACGCTTCGATGGAGCGCATCATTACGCCGATCGACGTCATGATATCGTATATCAGTCGTTTCATGACCCTTATGCCGGGAGACGTAATCCTGACGGGAACTCCGGCCGGGTCGGAAGCGGTACGCGCAGGAGATACTGTCGATTGTTTTATCGAAGGGATCGGACACCTGCGAAATACGATTCAAGCCTACTAAAGTTCCCCCTATATCCAGTTTCACAGCCGAACGGGTACACGGAAAGGTCAACATTTTGACGGGTCGGGCTGGGGGTGACGGTTCAACCGGAGCGGCTCGAACAGGCGGATCAAAGGCAGAAGCCGTGCATCCATTTGGGGTGCACGGCTTCTTAGGCGTAGAACTGGAAAAATCAGCCGCAGGCGCATCGTTGAGGGTTCAATCGGATATCAGACGTTCGAAAGCTGCTGCGCAAGTTGCAGAATCTCCTGAATGGCGAGCTCCTTCTTCTCTTCCCAACGATGAATCGGCATGGAACAGCTGATAGCGGCGGCGATTTCGCCGCTCGCCTTGCGAATGGGCGCGGCGACGCAGCAAAATCCCATGACCCCCTCTTGCAGGTCCAACGTATATCCCGCCTGCCGCCCGTTCGTAACTTCCTGAATCAACGCTTGCCGCGATTCGATCGTGTGGGCGGTAATTTTAGGGAGTGTTTCTTGGGGAAACAAGGCGCAGATTTGGTGTTCGTCCATGTCCAACATCAACGATTTCCCGAGACCCGTCGCGTGCGCCGGGAAACGGACGCCTGGACCGGACACCATTTGTACGGGACTAGGGGCTTCTACCTTGGCCAAATAGAGCACCTCGTCGCCCTCGAGCACTGCGAGTTGAATGGATTCTTGAAGCTTGCGCATCAAAGGTTCCGCCAAGCGCCGAAACTCGCCGATCAGATCGTACTGTCGGAAGAAGGCGCTCCCATACCGCCCAAGTGTGCTGCCGATCGCATAAGTTTCATTGCGGTCGCGGTTGACCCATTGCAGTCGTTCCATCGTAACTAGCAATGAATATAGGGTACTCTTGCTAATCCCGAGCTTCTTGGACAAATCGGACAGCTTCCATCGGTAAGGTTCGTCTATTAATACGTTCAACACGGCATCGGCACGGTCTAAAGCGGGGACGCTATATTTTTGATCCAAACAGAGCACTCCCTTTACTGAATGATGTTCTGTATTTTAAACCAAGTAGATCGTACCACTTCTCGGACAGCGCCGTCAAAACATACGAGGGCTCCCTAACGTTTAGCGCCGAGCGGTTGGAAGACTCGAAAATCGATCAAATTTACCGGTTGTTTGCGGAAATTTTTCGGCGTTGGAGGAGATCCACTACAGCCTTGAAGTCGCGCCAATGCGGGTCAGTGCCGCTGTTTCGCCGCCGTATTCGGCAGCGTAATCGTCACCGTCGTGCCGTGAGCGCTGTCGCTCTCGATACGAATGACGTCGATATCCCCATAGGCAAGAAAAAACCGCCGGCAGACGTTTTGAATGCCGGTGTGCAGCCGGAAGAACGGATCATCCGATTGCCCTCGCAAGGCGATAAGAGACTGAAGCTTGGCGAGCACGGCTTCCGGAATCGGCTCGCCGGTATTGTGGACGATGATGTTCGTCCGATCTGCCGTCCGCTCCGTGCGGATCGCAACGGCGATTTCCTCCGGGCGAGCCCCCCAGCCGTACTTGATGGCGTTCTCGACGAAGGGCTGCACGCTCAGCTTCATGATCGGAAGCTCCAACGTTCGCGGATCGAGCGTAATCGTGACCGCGGCATCGCGTCCGTACCGGTATCGATTGATACTTAGAAAATATCCGACGTATTTCATCTCCTCTTGCAGCGGCACCCATCCGCTATCGGATTTCACGCTGTACCGCATCATGCGGGACAAATTTTGCACCACGCCGTTAATGGACTCGCGGTCTCGCTTGGCGGCGTACAACTCGATCGTCTCCAGCGTGTTGAACAAAAAATGCGGGTTAATCTGCGCCTGCAGCTGCAACAATTCTCTTTCCTTTTCCTTCATGTTCGCCTCGACCACTTCCCGCTGCATCGTTTTCAGTTCCTCCAGCATGGCGTTATAGCTGCGGACGAGAAACCCGAATTCGTCGTTGCTGCGATGACCCGGTATCGGTACGTACGCCCCTCTCCCAAGACGCTGAAGACCTGCTTTCAATTTGTACAGCGGCTTCAGGACATGGTTCATAATCGGGAACGAAACGACGAGCGCGAACGCGACGCTGATGACCGCAATGGTAGTCGACCAGCGGATCGAGCTGCGAAGTCCTTCGGAAATGCTCGCCAGCGGCGTGACCAGCAGCAGACGCCAATCGCCGGCGGGAATGCGCTCGAGCACGACCTGGTACCGCTCCTGATCTGCAGTAAACACAGCGTGATTCTCGTCCGCTAAAGACGGCAGAGCCGATGTCAAGTGCTCGCGAACCTTCGGCTCGAGCGATGCGCCCGCCACGAGGTTCCCGCTCGACGGTTGGTACAACAGCAGCCGATGATTGGCGCGGTGATTTGACGATTTCAGCATGTCGCGGATATAGTGTTCTTTAATCTCGACGATGAGCCAAGAGGTGATTTGCCCGGTGTGTAAATTGACGACCGGACGGACATAGGAGAAAACGCTTTCGTTGTAATTCAACAAATACCCGACGGAATGGGGAACGCTCAATTCTTCGTTTTGCAGCTGGAACACATTTCGGTAAAACACATCTTCCTCGAATGAATGATTGAAATCTAGGTGGTAGCCGAACGATTCGAAAAGCACCTTCCCTTGGGTGTCCAAATAAAGCAGACCCACAATTTCATCCGTCATCGTGACGCTGCTCCGGACCGTGTCCCGAAAGCCCAAGGCCAGACGGGCTTGCTCTTCGATGCGGCCGCTCGGCAGGTTGAGAAATTGTTGGAAATCCGGATCGGTAATGATAGGGTGCAGCGACCGCTCGATATCCTGAAGATAGGTTGAGAGCTCGCGGTTGACGAAGCTCACGTACTGCGCAGACACCTCGGCCGCATGCTCGGTACTGGAGCGGAACATAATCTGCTGCCAAAAATAGCTGGAGCATAAAATCGGCAGAACGGAAATAAACAGCAGCAAAATAAACAGCTTGTATTTTAAGGAAGGCAGCCGCCCGATATCTTTCAGCTTGATCAGAATTGATGACATGACATGAGCTATCCCCCAGAGATCGCGATGGTTTGTAAGGAAGTTCGACAGGTCCACTCCAAATCCTTTTCAAGCGAGGGAAGTACGATGAAAATCTGCGTGGCGGACGATGAAAAACAAGTGAGAGAAAGCATTATGATGAAGCTGGAATACGTTTCCCCGCGGGCTCGCATTTTCGATGTAGGGTACGGTTTGAGAGCGCTGCAGCAAATTTTGCTCGTTCAGCCGGACCTTCTGTTTCTTGACATCCGAATGCCGGAAATGGACGGCATCGACATTTTGCAAAAGGTAAAGACGGTATTGCCGAACGTTCAGGTCATCATTCTCAGCGGGTATGGGGAGTTCGAATATGCGCAGAAGGCCGTGAAATACGGTGCGGCGGATTATTTGTTAAAGCCGGCGGATTTAGATCAGCTGCGAACGGTTACCCAACGGGTGGAGGATGACATCGCGAAGAACTTTCTAACAGAAATCGAAGTTCACTTGGAACGGTTATCGTTGCAGATGGTGTTCGTTCATGACCTCGCGTGCGGCAATGTCAGCGATTGGCACGACGAAAGGCTGCCGAAGCTTGTGGAGTTCGGTGGAGCGGCGGCCGCGGGCGAAGAGGTGCTGTTCGCGTTTCGCGTGAACGGAAAGCATGAGGGCCGCGTTCGGAAAGCGATCGGGCCAGTGGAACAGTACAGCTTTTCGGAAAAAAAGGATTTCGGCCTTGCGCTATTAGACGCGCTGTCACGGTGGGAAAGTCTTCGGTTTTACGAGGGAGCAGGCGATCGTAAAGGCGCCGTTGCCGCATCGGGCGGCGAGGAGGCTGTGCTGAAACAGGTCGGACGCCTTCGGCTCCGAATAGTTGAAACTGCGAAAGAGTGGAACGAAACGGAACTGGAGACGCTGCTTATGGAGTGGTTCGGGGAGGCAGCTAGGCTGCCGTACCGAAGCTTGAAGAAGCAATGCGGATTATTAATGGCCGCTATGGATGAAGGGCTTCTGCCGCAAAATCAAATGATCGTGCTGGAAGAGGAGAAGCTGGAATATTGGCTGAACTGGGTGAACAGTCATGAGAGCTGGGCGTTGCTGCAGGATCGTATTCGTAAATTCGTATTGGGCGGGGTCAAAGCGCTGAAACGTTTGGAGGCGGATTCGCGTCTGCCGTCCGACTGGTTCGAAGATTGCTTGCGCGCTATCGATCGCAATCCGGCCTTATCGCTGGAGGAGCTGGCCGCGAAGGTCGGCGTCCACCCCGTCACAATCAGTCGCAATTTCAAACAGCAGACCGGTTTAAATTTCGCGAGATATTTGCTGCTGCAGCGATTAAGAGCGGCGAAATCATATTTGGCATCCACGGACGAAACGGTAGAACGGATCGCCGAGAAAGTAGGATATGCGGATTATCGGTATTTCGGAAAACTGTTTAAAAAGGAATTCGGCGTTACCCCTGCGGAGTATCGCAGAAACGGCGAAACGAAGGGTTAAAAATTTCACCCTGTACGCTAAATCCTTCTGCTACTTTTGCCTATATCGACCTTCTATACTTAAGTTAACCGCGGGGTTAGTAAGTGTAGAAGGTTTCTTCATTTTAGGAAGGACAATAAATTGCATAGGGGAGTCGCGCTATGAAAAAAACATGGATGAGCCTGTTCGCCATTGTGTTTTCCATCGGAACCATCCTATCGGCCTGCTCCGGCGGGACGTCGAGCGGGGAAGCCGCTGCGACGGAGGGAAATGGAGAGGCGCCGGACAAGCAAGCCGCTGAGCCCGTAACGCTGGAATTCTGGGGACGCTGGGAGGAAGCGACGGCACAAATTCAGGAAACGATCGCGGAGTTCCAAACGGCCTATCCGCATATTACCGTCAAATACACGGTCGTGCCGGCGGCGCAATACATTGCTCAAATGCAGGCGGCTATTTCAGGTAACGATTTGCCGGATCTATTCGCATATCATCCGAATTTGCCGGCGTCCCAATTGGTGCAAATGGATTTGCTCCACCCCATCTCCGATGTTGTCGAAGGCAAAAGGGATGCGTTCTATGAAGGAACTTGGTCGGAAGGCTATACGACGATGAACGGCGAGGCGTACACGCTGCCGGTGTTCAACGCGATGCGCCCGTCTTGGTTAATGTATTACAACAAAGCGGTGCTGGAGAAAGCGGGACTGACGGAAGCGGACGTGCCGAAGTCGTGGGATCAATTATACGAGTTCAGCAAAAAGGTGAAAGAAGCCACGAACGGCGAAGCGTACGGCCTCGTCGTCGGCGTCAAGGCGCTCAGCTTCCTGCCGTTCGCGATTCAGCAAATGGCGACGAGCGTGTCGCCGGAAGTATCGACGGACAGTCTCGGGTATCCGTTCAATTACAAAACCGGCAAGTACGAGTACAATGCTGCCGGCATCGTTGAAGCATTGGAGCTTTTCAAGAAGCTGCAAGACGAAAAACTGCTCCATCCGAACAGCTTGGTCATGTCGTTCCGCGAGGGCACGGCGCTGATGGAGGCCGGGCAGGCGGCGCTGACGATGGACGGCTCCTTCTTCGCTTCACAGATGAATAAGGACAACCTTGACAACTACGGCGTCGCGCCGCTGCCGACGAAGGACGGAAAACCGGCTTACACAGGATTCTACGGCGAATCGCGGGCGTCAATCCATGTCGCGAAGTCGACGGAGCATTACGAGGAAGTCAAGCTGTTCCTTCAGTTTATGATGGATCACCTGTACCCGAAGCTCGTGAAAGACGGCATCGAGTACTCTCCGATCAAGGCGCATAATGAGAATGCGGAGATCTCCCATCCGGTCGCCGCGCAGGCTCTGAAGCTCCAGAGCGAAGCGTACATCCTCATTCCGAGACCGTTCGAGCGGAACTTGGAAACGGTCAAGGTGGCGGCGGAACTGCCGCCTAAGCTGCCGAAGCTGACGCTGGCAAACATTGTTGAAGGCTACTTGAGCGGACAGATTCCGGATGTTAAAGCGGCGCTCGATCAACTGACGGAGGAAGCGAATCAGGCGTTCTCCGAAACGATCGAGAAGGTTGGGGTACAGCCGTCGGATTATGTATTCGAGGATTGGGTTCCTTTCACCCCGTATACGAAATAAATGACGCGGAGGGTTTTCCTCGGAAGACCCTCCCCCCTTGAAGGATGTGCATAGTGTGCTAACACGGGTTAACAAAAAATACTTCTGGGCTTACTTGTTTATATTCCCGCAGCTGTTGTTTTTTCTCGTATTTACGATCTATCCGATCATTATGAGCTATGTGTATTCGTTTTTTGAGTGGAACGGCATCGGTCCGCTGAAAAACTTTGTGTTGTTCGACAATTTTATCGAAATTTTGAAAGACGACGCGTTTTGGAACGCGTTTAAGAACAATATGATCTTCATCGTGCTGCAGACGGCGATCGTGCTGCCGGCCACATTGCTCGCGGCCATCGCGCTCAATTGGTCCGCGCTGAAGGGCAAGACGTTCTACCGAACCGTCTACTTCATCCCGGTCGTCACGACGGCGGCGGTTGTCGGCGTGCTGATGAAATTCATTTACGGCAACGAGAATGCGCTCGTGAACGATGTGCTGTTGGCCCTCGGGATCATCGACGAACCCGTCTCTTGGCTGGGCGGGCCGGCGACGGCGATGGGCGTTCTAATCCTCGTGTCCGTTTGGAAAATTTTCGGCATGATCATGGTGTTTTGGCTGGCCGGTTTGCAAGGATTGCCGGCGGATACGTTCGAGGCCGCCAAGATGGACGGCGCGAGCTTCGGGCAAACGCTCCGTTACATCACCGTCCCGATGCTGCTGCCGATCGGCGCCATCATCTTGCTGCTGACCGTTGTGAACGGGATGCATGTGTTCGACCTAGCGAAGACGTTGACGGACGGCGGGCCGTTCTTCGCGACGGATATGGTGGATCTGTACATTTACCGCTATGCGTTCGGAAGCACGGGCTTCCCGGAAATGGGCTACGCGTCTGCGGCGGGCATCATTTTCGGCGTATCGATCTTCTTTATCACGGCATTCCTCGGTTGGCTGGTTCGTGCGGCGAATCAACGGCAAGGAAACCAAGGGGGGGCGATCGGATGACGGCGCTGCGGAAACGAAATGTTGGAAAGTATGCATTGCATGCTGTTTTACTGATGATCGGCGCGATGTGGGTGTACCCGTTCGTCTGGATGATCTTCTCCTCGTTAAAGACGAATACGGAATATGTTTCTTCCGGTATCGCGCTGCTGCCTGAACAGTTTCGTTGGGAAAATTACGTGCGCGCATGGGAAGTGGCGAATTTTTCGACATACTTCCAGAACTCCGTCATCGTCACGGTCAGCGCGGTGGTCATCGTCGTCGTGTTATGCGCGCTGACCGGATATGCCTTAGGCCGGGTCAATTTCCCGGGAAAGAAGCTGTTTATCGTCGCCGTCACCGCAACGATGTTCATTCCGAAGGGCTATACGATCATCCCTGTCTATCAGATTATTAAAGAGCTGGGCCTGCTGAATACGCTGCCCGGCGTGATCCTGGCGGAATCTTCGGGCGCTCATGTGTTGTTCATTCTGATGTTTATGTCGTATTTCAGCGGCTTGCCCAAAGAGCTTGAAGAGGCGTCGGAGATGGACGGCTGCGGTTTTATCCGCACCTTCGTCAGCGTCATGCTGCCCATCTCGAAGCCGATCGTGGCGACGACGGCCATCATGCAATTTATTTGGAGCTGGAATTCGTTCTTCGTGCCGCTCATCATGACGTTGAATAAGCCGGAGCTGCGAACTCTCTCGGTTGGCATGTACTCGTTCGTCGGCGAAAATTCGGTCGACTTTACGGGCATGGCGGCGGCGGCGTCGATCTCGCTCGTTCCGATCATCATCATCTTCATCGCGTTCCAACGTTATTTCGTCGAAGGGATCGCGGGCTCGGTGAAAGGGTAAATCACAAAAGCGATAATACGGAAGGGAGAGCAGCGTATGGGAGCTGGAACAACAAAACCGAATATTTTATGGATTTCCCTAGAAGATACGAGTCCTAGATTCGGTTGCTACGGGGATTCGCTGGCGCGGACGCCGCATATCGATCGATTGGCGTCGGAGGGGACGGTGTTCCGCAATGCGTTCGCCGTGGCGGGCGTTTGTGCGCCGAGCCGCTCGGCCGTCATTACAGGCATGTACCCGACGTCGATCGGAACGCATCATATGCGCACGGAGCACACGAACGCGCATACGCCGGAGTTGCCGACGCCGTATCAGGCGGTGCCGCCGGCTCACGTCAAGGCGTTCCCGGAATATTTGCGCGCGGAAGGATATTTTTGCACGAACAACTTTAAGACGGACTACCAATTCGCCTCTCCGCTCACCGCTTGGGATGAGGACGGCCGAGAGGCTCACTGGCGCCATCGCGAGCCGGGTCAACCGTTCTTCGCCGTATTCAACTATTTGATGACGCATGAAAGCAGCATGTGGGGGGATATGGTCCGGAGACACTTTCATCCCGAGCTGGCCGGTCAGGAACGACCGCTCGTTACCGATCCGGACAAGGTCGTGCTGCCTCCGTACCTGCCGGATACGCCGAAGACGCGGCAGGCGCTTGCGAAATATTACGACTTGATCGTGGAAGCGGACGATTTCGTCGGCGGCCTGCTCCAGCAACTGGAGGAGGACGGGCTCGCGGATAATACGATCGTCTTCTTATGGAGCGATCATGGGGAAGGGCTGCCGCGCGCCAAACGCTGGCCTTACGATGCCGGCATTCGCGTGCCGCTGATCGTCCGTTGGCCAGGTCGAATCGAGTCGGGACGGAAGAGCGATCAGTTGATCAGCTTGATCGATTTGGGCCCGACCGTGCTGTCGCTCGCCGGCGCGGCAGTGCCGTACCATCTGGAAGGGCAGCCGTTCTTGGGACCGGACGCTCGGCCAAGAGAGTACGTGTTCGCGACTCGGGACCGGTACGACGAGTCTTATGATATGGTGCGCGCCGTCCGGGACGCGCGGTTCAAGTACATTCGCAACTATTACCCGGAAAAGCCGTACCTGCAGTGGATTCCATTCAGTCATGCCCACCCCGCGTTCCAAGAGCTTTGGAGACTGCAGCTGGACGGTGCGCTGGAAGGCGATACGAAGCTGCTGATGCTGCGGGGGCGGCCGGCTGAGGAGTTGTACGATTGCGAAAGCGATCCGTACGAAATTCGGAACTTGGCGAATGATCCCTTGTATCGCGAGGAGCTGGAGCGGCTTCGCGGCGCATTGGACGCATGGCGCGGCAAGCACGATGCGTGGGGCGACGTGCCGGAGGCCCAAATGGTTGCGCAAATGTGGCCCGGCGGCGTTCAGCCGCAGACGGCGTCGCCGATTTACGTGCCGATCAACGGCTCGCTTCCGGGCGTGGAGGCAGTGACTTCCGGCGTATACCAAGAGCCGACGGCGATTGTGCTGCATACGGCTACGCAAGGCGCATCCATCGCGTACGCGACGGAAGAGGGGGAGCATCCGCGCTGGAAGCTGTACACTGGGCCTATCGTGTTGACGAACGGTTCTGTGACCATTCGTGCGAAAGCGGTGCGCATCGGGTACAGGGACAGCGCGGAAACGAGCGCAACGTTCTCTGTAAATTAACGGAACGGCGAAAGGTGAAGAAGTCCAGCCATGATCGTGATGGCTGGACTTTGTTTTTACATAAAATTAATACAACGACCCCCTCTGATTTGGCGTATCCCAAGTATAATGAGTTGAGTGAGATGTCCATTATTGGACATTTGTTTAAGGGATCCATACGATACTGTGGTGGGGTGGAACAATGAACACATTTCGGGCTGTTGCGCACAGAGGATACCCGGTTCGATATCCGGAGAATACGCTGTCGTCGTTCGAGGCGGCGCTGCAGCTAAACTACGCGTATTTGGAGCTGGACGTCCAACTGAGCAAAGACGGCGTGCCGGTCGTCATCCACGATTACACGGTCGACCGCGTTACGGATGGCACGGGGGCGGTGAAGGATTTTACGCTCCAAGAGTTGAAAAGATTGAAGGTGCACGGGAAAGAAGAAATTCCGACGCTTCGCGAAGCGCTCGAGCTTGCGAAGGGAAGGGCGATCGTGAGCGTGGAGCTGAAGCAGGCGGGGGACCTGTACCCGGGGCTGGAAGAGAAAACGCTTCGGGTCATCGAAGAGCTGGGGATGCGGGAACATGTGTATCTGCTGTCGTTCGACCATTACTCCATCACGAGGGTGAGGGAGCTGGATTGGCACATTCCGGCCGGCATCACGATCTCTGCGGCAAGTCCTTTCTTGTTCGAAGCGATCAAAGCGTGGAATCTTCAGTATTTCGCGGCGCCGACCCGCTACATAACTCCTGCGTTCGTACAGCGGGCGGAGGAGGCAGGTGTCCAGTTGATCGTTTGGCCGGCGGACACGCTCGCGGAGATGGAGAAGCTCCGGGCGTATCCTTCCTTATTAGCGACGACGAACGAGCTGGAGAAATGGCAACACTATTGCGCTGAGCATGGGATGAACCAAGCGACGATGATTTCCGGTTAAAGGTGGACGACGATGAGAATTTCCAAAAGCGATGGGCAGCAAGCGAAACGGGTATTTTTGGAACGTATTGCCAGAATGTATTACATCTTGGAGCTTAGCCAGCAGGAAATCGCAGATCAGTTGAATATCGGCCGCTCTTCGGTAGCCAGATTTTTAGCCGAGGCCAAGGCGGCCGGCATCGTGCAAATTTCGATCGCATCCAATCTGGAGAGCTGGAGAAACACGGAGCGCGAGACGGAGCTGTCCGAACTGTATCGGCTGAAGGAATGCGTCGTTCTGCAAGCGGACGGGCGGTCCGGGTATTCGTTCGAAGCGCTCGCGAGCATGTATTTGAATACGGTGCTTCCTGTCAGGGGGATGGTGGGGCTCGGATGGGGCAGAACCGTGTATAATGTAGGGACGCAGCTACACCTGTGCGACGAACGGCCGGAGCTGACCATCGTCCAGCTGTCGGGGGGATTGGGGGCGAAAGAGGAGATCATTCCGGCAACGACTGTCATCCAGCAATGGTGCAGCGCCTTGCGCAGCCGTCCGCGTCTCCTTCCGGCGCCTGCGATCGTGACCTCCGCGCAGCGCAAACGGGATTTCGTAGAAGACCCGAGCATCGGGGAAACCATAGCACAATTCAGCGAGATCCATGCGGCTGTCGTCGGCATCGGGCACAAAGGTCCGGATGCGACGGTACGCTTGGCGAAGCTCGCGACAGATCTGGAGGACGATCTGGAGCGTTCGGCATGCGTCGGCGATATTATTTTTCACTTTTACGACAAGACGGGAAAATTTGCGTTCCCCGCCCTCAGCGAGAGGGTGATCGGAGCTGCGCCGGAACAATTTTTACGAATCGCGCTTCGTATCGGCATCGCCCGAGGGGCGGATAAGGCCGAGGCGATTCGAGGGGCGTTGGCCGGCGAATTGGTTCACATATTAATAACGGACGAGGAAACCGCGAATCTGCTTGATTAGCGTCCTCGCGTTCCGCGTAAGGCCGTTCGGTGAAACCGAACGGTCTTTTTATTGTCGACGCTCGCCTAGCTTCTTTACAAAATTTCAATTTCTAGTTAACACAAAATGCAAGTTTCCGGTGAGGAGTAGTGATAGAATATCAACATCTTGAGCATATGTTATTAAAATGGACAAATGTCCAATAAAAGTATTTTTAGGGGGGAGTAGTGGCTGACCGTCTCAGCAAGAACACGAAGCGGGAATACGGGATTTGCTCTTCGTACGATCCGAGATTCTGTAACTGTAATTGAAGCATATTAGTAGGAGTGTGAAGGAGATATGAAAAAATGGTTGGCGGGTTTGTTGTCGCTGACAATGGTTCTATCGTTGTTGGGTACAAGCGGGCTTTTCGTTCCGAAAGTGCTTGCCGACGGTTCCTCCCCGCTGGTAATCAGCGAAGTGTACCCGGACGACCGTTCCAACAGCGGAACGATTGAAGGAGCCGGTTCGAACGATTTATTCGAGTTTATCGAAATATACAACCGGTCGCACGATGCGATCAATTTCAATGAGTCTTATAAAATTCGGTACGATTACAAGACGAACATTAAAGACTTAAGCGTTACGGATACGGTATATGCGGATGCCCCCGTCGTCATCCCAGCGCATAGTCCGGCTGTACTGTGGGTGGAGCGGACGAACGCGTCGATTACGGGCGAAGCAAAATTGCTCGATGAAGCGGATTTTCGGGCATATCACGGCGTGCCGGACAATGTTCCTGTTTTTAAGTTAAAGGGGCAAGACGGGCTGGCGAATGCCGACAGAGGTTTCTACTTGACGGACAAGTCGGATCACAATACGGTATACAGCCATGTGCACTATACATCCGACGACGTCGGCGACGGCAAAAGCTTGCATTTGAAAATGCCGACCGATGGTAGAGCGACCATGGCTGCATACGCGCAGAAAGCGGAACCGACGGCAGGAAGGGTGGACGCCGAGCAATGGGCGGAGCCGGCAGGAAACCAAGCGCCATCAATCGCCCATGTGCCGGCAACGGCGGCGCCGGCCGGGGCCGCGTTAACGATCGAAGCGACGGTAACGGAGGCGGACAGCGATGCGCTCGCCGTCAAACTATTTTACCGAACTGTCCCATCGGAACCGTACGTCGAAGCGGCCATGACGGCGGACGAGGAAGCCGGCCGTTATACGTACCAAATTCCGGCCGAGTCGGTCACGGGAGATCGAATCTATTACTATATCGAAGCGAGCGACGGGGAACGTACGACGCGTTCGGTCGATTACGAAACGGAACTCGTGAACGGCTCGGCGCCGGCGGAAGCCCCCTCCGTATTGATCACGGAAATCGTGCCGAACCCGGCGGGCGACTTCCGCAAAGGCAGCGGCAACCAATACGAGTATGTAGAGATTTATAACAACTCGAACAAAACACTAGATTTGCAAGGATATACGTTATGGTATTTGTATCCGAGCGGCAATCCGAAAAAATGGGTCATTCCTGTCAACACGAATATCGAACCGTACACGACCGCCGTCATTTGGTTCGCGAAGGAAGCGATTGCGGACGGTTACGCGACCGCAGGCGATTTTAATCTGCATTATCATTCGTCCCTTGCGGCTGAGGATATCATCGTATACGACAACAGCGCGAGTACGGAATTTAATTTGCCGAATTCTTTGCATCGGGGCGTCGGTCTATCGACGTCGAGCAACCCTGACGAAATCATTGCCGAGGCGTGGTATGACGCAAGCTCGGCCGGCAGCCCTGACCGTATGGTGAGCGAGGTGCGCAACTCCGCCATTCGCTATAGCTATCCTCTGTCCGGCACCGAAATGCGGCGGATGGATGTCAGAACGTATGCGAACCCGGGCAGCATCGACCCGGGACAAGTGCCCGCCGTCGAGGGCGTCGATATGCTCGCTCCGACGTTGCAGCACGACGCCGTAACAGGTGCGGCGGTCAACCATCCCGTTACGTTCACGGTATCGAGCGACGAACCGCTCGACACGGTTACAATGCGTTACGGTCCGGCGGCGGAACCAACGAACGCATCGTTAGTATTCGGCGCGTCGTTGACGCTCAAAAGCTCCGATTCCGGAACTTATGTGTACGAAGGTACCTTTCCGTTCGATGCTGCCGGGACGTACCGTTACGTGATCGAAGGCGCGGACGCCGCAGGCAACCGGACGAGCATTCCGTACAATTCCCGCGGTTACGTGATTGAAGTCAGCCAAACGCCGCAGGAAGGCGGCGTGCCTCGCATTTTGATTACCGAGCTGGTGCCGAACCCGGCGGGCGACTTCCGTTACGGAAGCGGCAACCAGTATGAATATCTAGAGTTGTATAATAACTCTTCTGAGACGCTCGATTTGCAAGGATATACGCTCTGGTACCTGTATCCGGACTCCGCAAACACGAAAAAATGGGTTATTCCGGAGTCCACTGCAATCGAGCCCTACAGCACCGCCGTGATTTGGTTCGCGAAAGAGGCAATTTCGAACGGGAGCGGGTACACAACGACCGCCGATTTTAATTTGCATTATAACTCGACGCTTACGGATGAAGACATTATATTTTACGATAATTCGGCTAGCTCCGACTTTAATTTGCCTAACTCGCTGCACCGGGGCTTCGCTATTTCCAGCGCCGCGAACCCGGAAAAGCGCATTGTGGAGGCGTGGTACGACGCTTCGTCGGCGACGAGTCCGGAAGGTCTCGTAAGCAACTACCGGAATTCCGCCGTCCGGTATGCGTATCCGACCGAAGGGAACGGGATGCAAAGGCTGGGCGTTCGCCTATACGCCAACCCCGGCAGCATCGATCCGGATCAAGTGCCGCCCGTAGAAGGCGTTGACATGGTCGCTCCGACGATCCGACACGAACAGTCGGCTTACCAGGCGGCGGCCGGCAAGCCGTTCGCGATCACGCTTAAGAGTGACGAGCCGCTGGCAAGCGCTACCGTGTTGTACGGAGCGGATACGGAAACCGGCATCGTTGAATATACGGAAAGCGCTCCGCTGACTTTAGTCGCCAGCGAAGCAGGCAGCTACACGTACGAAAGCAGCGTCGTATTCTCCGCGAACGGAGCATACCGCTATGTCATCGAAGCCGTGGATGGAAGCGGCAATCGCACGCGTGTGCCGTACAATAGCCGCGGCGCACTGGTGACGGTGAACGAAACAGGATATGAACCCGAACTGCCGCCAACCGGTCTGTCGGTCGCGTCCGGCGAAATGATGAAAGGGGTCAAAAGCTTCTTTGCTCATGCCCAGTCGGCGGACGAAGCGGTCGAAGTTTATTTTGAAAACGACGCGCTCCAGCTGCGGCCGGCGCTACCGGGAACGGTGCGGTTCAACCTGCAGACGCGGGGCATCGACCAAATCTATCAATCGATGTTTGCCGCGCAATCGCCATCCGGAGTCAAGACGTTTTTGGACCGATTGCTGCCGAAGTATCAAAGCAACGCTTGGAGCGAGTACGACATTCCGGCGGACTATTTTGTCGCGGGAACGACGATTTCGATTCACGCCGGCAACGAAAACGCTCCTTATATAGTAAGCAAGCACGATCAATATTTCGGAAATAACAACCATGACGATTTCGAAGTGAAAAACTTACATTTGATTCTGGCGGACGGTACGACGGTGAAGCCGGATCAAATCAATAACCATCTCGGGAATATGACGCAAACGACGGTCGTTTACAGGGAAGACACCTACTTCTCGTTCGGCGATGCGAATTACGGGAGTAACTCGAACAAGCCGTTGATCAGCGAGTTCCATTTCCCGATTCCGCAAGAGAAATTTACGTCGAGGTACGCGGAAATCGATACCAAGGCGTATGCGGACGGGGTGTATACCGTTACGATGCGCGTCGGGGACGAGACGATTGACACGAAGCAAGTGACGATCGATAATACGTCTCCCGTCATCCAAGGCATCCGATCCGGCGAAGGAAAATGGGTAGATCCTTCCGTGCCGTTGAAAGGCGAGATCACACTCGAAGCGGAAGCGACGGATAATTTGACCGGCATCGCGAGAACCGAGAGCACGCTTGACGGGAAAGCCATCGAACTGCCCTATAAGACATCGTCGACGAAGCTTACGCCGGGCGCGCATGTGCTGAAGGTGACGGTGTACGACGGCGCGGGCAACAGCACCGCTTTGGAGCGAACGTTCAGCGTCGTCGATGAGAAGCCGCTGCCGCCGTCCGACATCGTGCCGCAGGACAAATCGACCGGCATCGGACGGAACTTAACGATCGGTGCCACGTTACGCGATCCGACCGGAGATGCGATGAATGTCGTCTTCCATAAAGGCGATACGTTCGATTATGCGCGCAAGGAAGGCGGCGTAACAGGCTACGTATACGCTGCGGATCGCGAGCCGCCGCTGACGGTGTCGCTCGACGGGGAAGCGGCGATGGGGGAAGCCGAACAGACGCTGCTCTCCGAGATCGACGGGAAATATTTGACGACCGATACGGAGATCGGGTTCCCGTATCACCGGTTCGAAGTCGAGGTCGGCCATTCCTTCGCCGAGGGCGATGCAATCGAATTGCATTGGAGTGGACGTACGCTGCCGGGCCGCATCGTGACGTTGTACGCTTGGGATCATACTGTCTCGAAGTGGACCGCGCTTTCGTCCGCGACCGGCGACGAGGAGGAACGCGACATCGCGCTCCGCGCGGAAATCGCTCCTGCGCGATACGTGAAGGACGGAAAAGTGCAAGCGATGGTGCAGGACGAGGTGCGAGGGGCGAACGATCCGTTCACTGTGCTGTGGTTTACTGATACGCAATATTACGCCGAATCGTATCCTCACATTTTCGACCGGTTGGGCGATTGGATCGTGGAGCAATACGGACAAGGCGCGTTCCAGTACGCGATCCATACCGGCGACCTCGTCAACGTAGCGAACGACGAAGCGCAGTGGGCAGTTGCGGACCGCAACTTGCGCAAGCTTGACGAAGCCGGGGTGCCGTATGGCGTTCTGGCGGGCAACCACGACGTCATTATCGAAGGAGTCGACTACTCCTATTACGGCAAATACGTCGGGGCGGACCGCTACGACGATAATCCGTGGTATGGCGGTCAGATGGACAATAACCGGAACCATTACGATTTGTTCTCGTTCGGCGGACATGACTTCGTATTCCTCTACATCGGCTTCGGCTTGGAGGATACGCCGGAAACGATCGCGTGGGCCAATGAAGTATTGGCGAAACATGCGGACCGCATCGCGGTCGTCGGCATGCACGCGTATCTCGAGACGAACGGAACGCTGTCGAACATGGCGCAAAGCGTATTCGATCAAGTGATCGCGCCGAATAAGAACGTGCAGTTAGTGTTGAGCGGTCACTACCACGCGGCCAACCGGGTCGTAAAAACGGTTCAACATGAAGACGGAACGAGCCGTCAAGTGATCCAAATGTTAGCGGATTACCAAGGCGGTCCGAACGGAGGAGACGGATACGTGCGGTTGCTGCGTTTCGACCCGGTTTCGCAAACGTTGGACGTTGATACGTACTCGCCTTATTTGGACGATTATAACTTCTTCGAAGACGGAACGGACGACTTTACCGAACCGTTCGCGTTCCGGGACATTACGAAGCGCGTGGCAACCGATTATTTCGGCGTGCACGTGTACCGAAGCGATGTCATCGGTCGAGCGGACGGCGTAGCGTCCGGTTCGGCAGCGTCCGTCGTATGGCCGGAATTGGCGCCGGAAACGGAATATTTCTGGTATATGCGAATCACGGATGAGTACGGCGCAAGTCTTCGCAGCGAGGTGTACCGTTTTACCACGGAAGCATCCGCGGATGGCGGGGATGGCCATAACGGAGGCAACGACGGCAATAACGGCGGAGGCAACGACGGCAATAACGGCGGAGGCAACGACGGCAATAACGGCGGAGGCAACGACGGCAATAACAGTGGAGGCAACGACGGCAATAACGGCGGAGGCAACGACGGCAATAACAGTGGAGGCAACGACGGCAATAACAGTGGAGGCAACGACGGCAATAATGGCGGAGGTAATAACCGTAACGACACAGCAACAGTGCCGCCGGTTGCTGCGGGGGTCATCCGCGCAAACGTAAAAATCGACGCCGGCAAAGCGGTCGTCGCCTTGGGCGAGGCGAACTTATCCGCAGCGATGAACCGCGCACAAGCAGATGCGAACGGCATCAAGACGATCAGAATCGAAGCGGACTTCGGCGACGTCGCCGACTGGAAGAACGGCATTGAGCTTTCAATACCGGCTTCGTATTTGGCTGCGTCGTCGGAAACGTATCGTTTGGCATTCATTTCGCCGCTCGGTAACGTAACTTTACCGTCCAATATGTTAGATAACGATGAGTGGTCTGAGGGTTCTTTATCGCTGAGCATCGTTCCGTCCGATCCGAGCGCAATGCCGGCAGAAGTGCGTGCCGGCGTCGGCAGTAGACCGATGCTGGATATCGAATTGGTGAAGGCAGACGGGGAGGTTATCGAATGGTCGAACGACGACGCATCCGTTGAAATATCGATTCCGTATACGCCGTCTGCCGGCGAACGCGCCAACCGACTGGTCGTCTGGTATATCGACGAGCAGGGAAGCATCTTCCCGATCGTCGGCGGTAAATTTGATGCGACGACCCAATCGATGACGTTCGCAACGACGCATTTCAGCCGCTTTGCTATCGCGTATCGCGACGTCCGGTTCTCCGACGTAACCGAGACGGCTTGGCATGCCGAAGCGATCGAGTATCTCGCCGCAAGGGAAATTGTCAACGGAGCGGGAGACGGTCGATTCCTTCCGGAACGGGCAGTCACGCGAGCGGAGTTCCTCGTCATGGCGATGAACGCGTTCGGGATCGGCGCGGACGAAACCGCGGCGGATAATTTCGCCGATGCGGGCAATCAGTATTACACGCCTTACCTTGCCGCCGCGAAGCGGTTGGGACTCGTGAACGGCCTAGGAGACAACCGATTCGCGCCGGAAGCCGGCATCACGCGGCAAGATATGGCGGTCATGTTGTATCGGATATCGAAGGCGGCAAACGTCAAATTGCCTTCTGCAGAAAACCGGGGCAGCCTTAACGGATTTTCGGACGCCGCCGAAGTTGCCGACTACGCAACGGAAGCGATGAATGCGTTCTTGAGAACGGGGATCGTCAGAGGCGTCGGACAAGGTTTGCTGGCTCCGAACGGCGAAACGAGCCGTGCAATGGCCGCACAAATTATTTATAACGTTGTATCGAAGTAATCAATAAAATTCATTTTGCAGACAACTACCCCGGTCGAAAGACCGGGGTAGTTTTATTGGGGCAGCGCAAATGGTAAAGGTCAAATTTTTAGGTATCCATGGTAAAATAACAAAAGTTGGGCTTCCTCCAGGAAAATAAGACAAGGAGCTGCTGCTATGCCGGGTGACTTTCCAAGAAACGATAAGAATAGACCGAATTATACGCTGGTATTCGAAGATGATTTTGATTCGGATCGTCTGGACGTTAGTAAATGGTTTCCCTTTTATTTACCTCAATGGAGCAGTCGTGCGAGAACCAAGGCAAATTATCGATTCGAAAACAGTAACCTTATTTTGCAAATTACGGAAGATCAAGAACCATGGTGTCCTGAATTTGACGGAAGTATAAAGGTCAGTAATCTACAGACAGGCGTTTATTCGGGACCGCTTGGTAGCGAGTTTGGGCAGCATCGTTTCTCCAAAAACTGCCGCGTTCGCGAAGAGCAGGCTGAGATGCGCTTATTTACCCCTCGCTACGGCTATTTGGAAATGCGGGCGAAAGGGCTTCGCAACCCTAATAATTTATGCGCTCTGTGGATGATCGGGTTTGAGGACCGTCCGGAACAATCTGCGGAAATCTGTGTTTTCGAGCTGAAAGGCTGGAATAGAGGGGGGGCCGAACAGTCAACGATTGGATTCGGCATTCACCCTTTCGGCGATCCGACTATCGAAGATGAATTTTTCGAGCGCGAGTTTCCGATTGACGCCAGCCGGTTCCATATTTACGCGGTGGACTGGACAGCGGAGGGCGTCGATTTTTACATTGATAATGAGCTTGTCCATAAATCGAAGCAGTCGCCCAATTACCCGATGCAGTTGATGCTGAACATATACGAAATCCCTCGACCGGAGAACGGTCCCGGGCAGAGTCCCGTATACCCGAGCGAATTTAGTATCGATTATATCCGGTTTTATCAATGACATCGACGCCTTAGTCCGGTGGGATGAAGTTAACCCCGTCAAGTAGACAGTTTAAAAACAATAACGATCTGGCACCGACCTGGTCATAGCCCCGTCAAGTAGACAGTAAGAAAAGAGTATGTTAAGCGGCGATCGTTTCCCTGTATTCGACTGGGGAGCGGTCGCCGAGTTTTTTCTGAAAACGTTCGGTGTTGTAGTACAAGATGTACTCAGCAATTTT